>NZ_JBHWIR010000188.1:9949-14128 GCF_042731835.1 Kitasatospora sp. NPDC059817
CCACCCACACGCCTGGTGCCCGCGCCGGCGGGGGGGCGGGGGCCCCCCCCCCCCGCGGCGGGGCCCCCCCGCCGCGGGGGGGGGGGGGCCCCGGGCGTTTTCCCCCCCGCCCCACCCGGCATGGGGGAGTGGCGGGGATCAGCCCGCGAGGCCGATGCCGGTCTCGGTGGCGTAGCCGGCGACACCGTTGGGGCCCACCGCGACGGCGGCGTCGAGGAACGAGGCACCGTCAGGACCGAACTGGACATCGGTGATGTGCAGGGCACTGCCGTTCGGGCCGACGGAGAACGCCCCGTGGTCGTAGTTCAGGGAGGGGATGTTGTTGGGCGTGTCGGCGGAGGCGATGGTCGCCCCGCCGAGAACGAGCGGGAGGCAGAGGGCGGAGACGGTCAGGACGCGGCGCGCAGTACGCATGGGGGAAGAGCCCTTCCAGATAAGGGTGGTGATGGTCGATCGGACTGCCACGAAATGGCGTCCTGTCACCATCCACACACATGCGTATGCGGAGCGCTACCGGGGATGGCTGTCCGGGGCTACCGGTTCACCCGGGCCCCCCATCGCCGCCCCGAGGACGTGACGGGCGGGCCCGCCCGGGGCGGGGGAGCGCTCCGCCCACGCGGCGCCGCAGCCCCGGTGACGGGCCGCCGGCGACCGGCGAGGCCACCGGCCCCGCCGGGCCACCGCCCCGGACGCCGCCCACGGCCGGGGCGGGCGTACGGGCGCCGCCCGGCGACTTGACGCTCGAACCGGTGCTGCTGCGATAGTGACCCGGTGCGCGTCGGCCTGCTTGGACCCCTGGTACTGGACGCCGGAGCGGGCCCGCTGCCGATCGGCGGCGCGCGGCTGCGGGCGCTGCTGGCCTACCTCGCGCTGGACGCCGGCCGCGCCGTCCGGCCCCAGGCCCTGGTGGACGCGCTGTGGGCCGAGGCGCCACCGGCAGACCAGACGAACGCCCTGCAGTCACTGGTGTCCCGCCTGCGGGGCGTCCTGGGCGACCCCGCGCTGCTCACCTTCGGACCGGCCGGGTACCGGCTGGCCGTCGAGCCCGGTGCGGTGGACACCGCCCGGTTCGAGCAACTGGCCCTCTCCGGCAGGCACTTGCACACGCAGGGCCGGCCGGCCGAGGCCGCCGCCGCCCTGCGGGAGGCCCTGGCCCTGTGGCGCGGCCCCGCGCTGGCGGACGTGCGCGAGGCGCCGTTCGCCGACACCGAGGCCCGGCGGCTGGAGCGGGCGCGGCTGGTCGCCCTGGAGGGCCGGATCGAGGCCGACCTCGCGCTGGGCGCCGGACCGGAGCTGATCGCCGAACTCGAATCGCTGACCGCGCGGCACCCGCTGCACGAACGGCTGCACGCCCAGCTGATCCGGGCCCTGGCCGCCGGCGGCCGGGGCGCCGAGGCACTGGCCGCCTACCAGCGGCTGCGCGCCCGGCTGGCCGACACCTTCGGCAGCGACCCCGGACCGCAGCTGCGGGCGGCCCATCTCGCGGTCCTGCGCGGCGAGCTCCCGGCACCCCCCGACCGCCGGCCGCCCCCCGGCCACCGCACGCCCGACGACCAGCCGCCACCCCAACGGCCGGAGCCCCAACGGCCGGAGCCCCAACGGCCGGAACCCCGCCGACCACGGCCGCCCGGCAACCCGGACGCGCCGCTGACCAGCTTCGTGGGCCGCGAGGACGACATCCGCCGGGTGGCCGAGCTGCTCGGTCGAGCCCGCCTGGTCACCCTGGTCGGCCCCGGCGGGTCCGGCAAGACCCGGCTGGCCACCACCGCCGGCCGCCGGCTCACACCGCCCGGCGGGGTGTGGTTCGTCGCCCTGGCCCCGGCCGGCCCGGCGGACGTGCCCCGCGCGGTGCTCGACGCCCTGCGCACGCGCGAGGCCGACCTGCCCAAGAACGCCGCGGCCCCGACCCGCCGCCCCGGCACCCCAGAGGAGATCCTGGACCGCCTGACCGAGGTGCTCACGCACGACGACCCGGTCCTGGTGCTGGACAACTGCGAGCACGTGATCGACGCGGCGGCCACGCTGGCCGAGACCCTGCTCGGCCGGTGCCCCGGGCTGCGGGTCCTGGCCACCAGCCGGGAGCCGCTGCGGATCGACGGCGAGAACCTGCACCCGGTACTCCCCCTGGAACTGCCCGAACCCGGCTCGACGCCCGAACAGGCCCGCGCCTGCGCGGCGGTCCGGCTGTTCCACGACCGGGCCACCGCCGTGTGCCCGGGCTTCGCCGAGGAGGACGGCTCGCTGGCGGCGGCGGTCGAGATCTGCCGCCGCCTGGACGGCCTGCCACTGGCGATCGAACTGGCCGCCGCCCAACTGCGCACCCTGCCCGCCGAGGTGGTCGCCGCCCGGCTGGACGACCGGTTCCGGCTGCTCACCCGGGGCAGCCGCACCGCCCTGCCCCGGCACCAGACGCTGCGCGCCGTGGTGGCCTGGAGCTGGAAGCTGCTGGCCGCCGACGAACGGGCGCTGCTGGAACGGCTGTCGGTGGCGCCCGGCAGCTTCACCGAGGACGCGGCGCAGGCGGTCGGCGGGCTCGCCGCCCCGCACGCCGGCCACCACCCCGGCGACCGTGAGGCCCCCGATGTCCCCACCCCCGACGCCCCGGCCCGCGACGTCCGGGAACTGCTGGCGGCGCTGGTCGACAAGTCGCTGCTGCACCTGCTCGGAGCCGCCGCCACGGGAGAGCCCCGCTACCGGATGCTGGAGACCATCCGGGAGTACGGCCTGGAGCAGCTCACCCGCCACGGGGAGGCCGGCGCCGCCCGCGAACGCCACTGCGGGTTCTTCCTCGCCCTGGCCGAGACCGCGGAGCCGCGGCTGCGCACCCGCGACCAGCTGCGCTGGCTGGCCCGGCTGTCGGCCGAGCGGGACGACCTGCTGGCGGCGATCCGCTGGGCGGTGGAGTCCGGGGACGCCGCGACGGCGGTCCGGTTCGGCGCCGCGCTGTGCTGGTTCTGGTCCATGCGGGGCTATCCGCCGGAGTCGCTGGACCTGCTCGAACGGGTCCTGGAGGTCCCCGGGCCGGCCGATCCGGCGGCCCGCGCGCTGGTGGTCGCGACGTACGAGGTCGGCACCGAGTCCATCGGCCGGCCGGAGGACAGGGCGGCCGCCTTCGGCCGGATCGAGGCGGCGATGGCGGGCGTCGACCCCGGTGTCCACCCCCTGCTGGAGCTGGCCCGGCTGGCCGCGGCCATCGCCGGCCCGCAGCCGCCGCCGCACACGCCCGACCCTCCGGCCCCCGCGGATTCCCCGGACTTCCCGGACGGCGAGCGCAAGGACCCCTCCAGCGGCCCGTTCGCCCTGCTCGTGCGGGGCCTGCTGACCCTGCACACCGGGGACGTCACCGAGGCGGCGGGCTTCCTCGCCCACGCGCTGGCCGGTTTCGAGGCGCTCGGCGAGCGGTGGGGCATGGCGACCGCGCTGAGCACCCTCGGTTCGCTGCGGCGGCGCTCCGGCGACCTGGCCGACGCGCTGGCGATGAACGAGCGGGCCACCCGGTACTTCCAGGAGCTCGGGATGCAGGAGGACACGGTCGACAACGATGTCCAGGCCGCCCTGATGCGCGCCCAGGCCGGGGACGCGGACGGCGCGCGGCGGCAGCTGGAGGGCCTGCTCGACCAGGTGGCGCAGGCCGGATGGGCCGAGCCCAGGGCCCTGGTGTGCCTGGGCCTGGCCCAGCTGGAGTGGCGGGCCGGGCAGCGGGAGCAGGCCCGCGCACACGCCCTGGCCGCCCTGGCCCAGGCCCCCGGCGTCCAGCCGGTGCCCTCGCACCTCACCGCCCTGCTGCTGGGCGTGCTCGCGCAGCTGGACGCGGCGGACGGCCTGCCCGACGCGGCGGTGCGCCGGCTCGACCACCCGGCGGTGCACCTGGTGCTGACCTGGAACTCGGCGGTCGCGGCCCGGATCGCGGTGGCGGCCGCCGACATCGAGCTGTGCCGCGGCCGGCCGGGGGAGGCGGCGCTCCTGCTCGGCGCCGCCGACCTGCTGCGGGGCTCGGACGACCTCGGCGACACCGACGTGCACAGGATCGCCGGGCGGGCCACGGCCGACCTGGGAGCCGCCGGGTTCGCGTCCGCGCACGCCGCGGGTGCGGCGATGGCGCGGTCCCCGGTGGCTTATAAACAAAAACCACCCCCCCAAAACCCCACTTATATCGGGTTGGGGGGTGGTGGGGGTTAA
>NZ_JBHWIR010000189.1:0-13900 GCF_042731835.1 Kitasatospora sp. NPDC059817
GGACACACTCTCGCGCGGCCGGCTCAAACGACGGTGGAACGGGCGGCGGGCCGCCCCCCGGTGTGCGGGTGCGGCCCGCAGGCCCCGGGGTCGGCCCACCCGCGCGGCCCGGGGGGCGGCCCGTGGGGGTGTGCCGCGTGCCCCCGCCCGCCGGGACCCACCCCGGGGGTCGCCCCGGTTGTCTCCACGATCCGGTTGCCCCGGTGGACCCCCCCGGGGGCCAGGCAGGTCGGTGGCGAGGGACTGGCGGGTGCAGAGGGGGCCGTTGACGCGCATCGGGCCAGCTTGCGGGTCGGCGGGCCGGGTGCGCCAGCGGGTTTGTCTCCCTCGCCTGGACACCGCCCGCGTGCCGTCTCTGACGCGGCGCCAAATTGGTCTCGACCATTTGGTCTTGACCATTGCTTGGGTTCGGGAGCGGAGGAGGATCACCGCGAAGCGCCGGGCGGCGGACTCCGGCGCTCCTCCGTGCCCGTCAGCGCTCCTCCGTGCCCGTCAGCGCTCCTCCGTGCTCGTCAGTGCTCGTCCGGGAGGAGCGGGAAGAGGCGGGCCACGGCGGCGACCGGGCGGGCGCCGGCAGGACGGCCGGCCGGGTCGGCCTCGCGGTCGCGGTAGCGGGCCAGCACCTGGCGGACGGCCTCGCCGACGGCGGCCAGTTCGGCGGGGGTCAGGTAGAGGACGGTGCTGAACGCCTCGTCCTGCCGCCAGTCGGCCGGCGCCGTGTCGCGGCGGGCGAGCCAGCGCCGGTAGCTCTCGTCCTCCAGGCCGCGCGCGAGTTCCCCGAACTCGTCTGCTGCGGCGGGCTGGTGGGTCTGGTGTGGCTGCTGCGGGAGCCGCCAGGGGCGGGCGCGGCCGTCGGTGGCGGGGGCCTCCTCGATGAGGCCGTGGCGGGCCAGCTGCCGTAGGTGGAAGGAGCACAGGCCGGAGCTGTACCCGGTGGCGGCGGCGGCCTCGGTGGAGGTGAGGGCGGCCTTCTCGGCGAGGAGACCGAGGATCGCGGTGCGTACGGGGTGCTGGGGGAGGGGGGCGGTGGCGGGCGCGGTGAGGCCTTTGGTTTCCTCGGCGGCTTTGGCATCTTCGGTCACTTTGCAAAGTCTGCTACTTTGCAAAGTCGATGACAAGCCGTCATCCTTGCCGTCGTGTCGACGGTGTCGACGAGGGAGCGCCGATGTCCGAACCGCGTGAACGCCCGACCGTCCTGCGGATCACCGAGGTGGGGGAGGGCATCCTCCGCCGCACCTGCCGCCCGGCGACCGGGGAGGACTACGGCAGCGAGCGGCTGGCCCGTCTCATCGAGGACATGTTCGCCACCATGCAGGTCGCCGACGGCTGCGGGCTCGCGGCCAACCAGGTGGACGTGGACCTGAGCCTCTTCGTCTACGACTGCCGCGACGACCAGGGCGTCCGGCATGTCGGCCACGTGCTCAACCCGGTCGTCGAGCCCCGCGAGCCCGGCCGCCGGCTGATCGAGGACACCGAAGGCTGCCTCTCCGTCCCCGGGGCCGGCACCGAACTCGCCCGCCCGGCCGAGGTGGTGGTGCACGGCTTCGACCAGTACGGCGCCGCCGTCACCATCGAGGGGACCGGCTACTTCGCCCGCTGCCTCCAGCACGAGACCGACCACCTGAACGGGCAGTTGTACATCGACCGGCTGTCCGGCCGGGACCGCAAGCGCGTCCTGCGCCAGACCGCCGACCGCCGGGAGGACGTCTTCGCCCAGCGGGCCCGGCGGGCCCAGCGCGCCGCCCGCGCCGCCCGGGCGTCGGCCCGCTGACCGTGCCTGACCAGGACGTCGGGTGCGGGCCGGTCCGAGGGGGGCGGCGCACCCGGACAGCTGGGGACTGTCGGCATTCGGCGTCGACGTGTCGGGTGAGATGGCCGCGTTCCTCTGCGGCCCCCATCCCGACCGGCCGCAGCCGCACCCGCGGGGCTGTCGGCGCGAACTGGTGTTCAGTAGCATGAACACGCGAACGCCCGTGGCTCCGAAGGGACGAGTGACTGTCGAGTGCCTACCGTGACCGCAAGCAGCCTGGCCTTCGGCTTCGACGTCGTCGACATCGACGTGGACGCCGATCTCGCGCTGGACGCCGACACCGCCGCGGACCGGCCCTTCCGCCAGGTCGGCCGGACGGACTTCGACCTGGCCAGCCCGATCCTGACGGAGCCCGCGCCGCAGATCACCCAGATGGACTTCGAGGTGGATGCCCCGGGCCTGCTGGACCCGCCGCCGCAGGTCGTCCAGTTGGACTTCGCCGTCGACGTCGCCTGACGCAGCTGACACCGACTGACGCCGCCCGATGGACCCGAACCGCCCGTACGGCCGCCCCTTCGACCGCTTCCCGACCCGCCGCGAGCACGAGGACCGCTGGGCGGAGCTGGCCCGGGCCATTGCCGCCGCCCCCGGGCCGCGCCGCCCCGAGCGGGACGGCGAGACGGCCGAACCCGACACGCCCAAGGGTGAGTTGACCGTACTCGGCTCCGGCATCGAGGCGGCCGGGTTCACCCGCGCCGACGAGCGGCTGCTCCGCGAGGCGGACCACGTCCTCCACTGCGTCGCCGACCCGGTGACGGTGGTGCGGATCAAGGCCTGGCGGCCCGACTCCTACGACCTCGGCGTCCTCTACGACGACGCCAAGGACCGCTATCTGACGTACGTGCAGATGTCCGAGGCGATCCTGCACTTCGTCCGGGCCGGGCGGCGGGTGGCGGCGGTCTTCTACGGCCACCCGGGCGTGTTCGTCCTCTCCAGCCACCGCGCCGTCCGGATCGCCCGCCGCGAGGGCCACGCGGCCGTGATGCGTCCGGGGATCAGCGCGCTGGACGTCCTGTGCGCCGACCTCGGCGTGGACCCGAGCAGCCCCGGCATGCAGACCTTCGAGGCCTCGGACCTGCTGATCCGCGGCCGGCGGATCGACCCGGGCCTGCACCTGGTGCTCTGGCAGGTCGGGCTGGTCGGCGAACTCGGCTACCAGCGCACCGGGTTCTTCAACCACCGGCTGCCCGTCCTGGTCGACCGGCTGGAGGAGGTCTACGGCCCGGACCACCCCGTGGTCAACTACATCGGCGCCCGCTACCGGGGCACCGCCCCCGTCACCGACCGGCACACCGTCGCCGGGCTCCGGGACCGGGCCGTGCAGCGGACCGTCACCAGCGCCTCCACCTGGTACCTCCCACCGGCCGTCGCCGCCCCGGCCGACCCGCGGATGCTCGAACGGCTCGGCCTGATCCGACCCGGCCAGACCGTGCGGCCGCCCACCGGCCCGGTCCGGAACATCGACGAGTACGGGCCGCGCGAACTCGCCGCCCTCGACGGCTTCACGGACTTCCACGTCCCCGGCGGCTACCACTGGCAGGAGGACACGCCCGCCGCCCGCTTCGTCCTCGCCCTGGGGGAGGACGGCGCCCTGCGCGAACGCTTCGTCCGGGAGCCCGAGGCGGCGGTGGCGTCTTGGGCGCCGCCGGATCTCGCCGACGCCGAACGCGCCCTGCTGGCCCGCCGCGAGGACGCGGCCATGCAGGCCGCCGCCAAGGGCCGCTACCGGCGGCCGACCCCGGAGGCGGCGCGGCGGCTGCGCACCCTGCTCACCCGCAAGTCCGAGGCGCGCGCGCTGCTCCGGTCGGTGCGCGACGGCGGGCCCGGGGGCGGCGAGCTCGGGGGCGGCGGGCTCGCGGGCGGGGGGAGCAGCATCCGGCGCGACCTGGACACCGTCCTCGCCGAGGCCCTGTACCCGTGGACGGGCCTCTACGGCACGCCGGACGGCAACCTCGACGTCTACGTCCTGGGCCGCGCCACCGACCCGCCCCGGCACCGGATCCACGTCAACGGTCGGCGGATCACCGCCCCGCGCCACGACCACGGCGTGCTGCGCTGGCGGGTCGAGGACGGCAACGACTGCGGCGGCGAACTGCGCACCGAGGTCGGCCGGGACGGGCGGCGCCGGCTGGTCGGCGCGGTGTGGCCCGCCGGGCGGGTGGCGGCGGCGGAGTTCTCGGTGCAACTCGCCGAGTACGCCCTGCCGGACGTGCCGCCGCTCGCCGACCTGGTCGGCGACTACCGGGCGGCGGACGAGGCCGGGCGCGAACTGGTCGTCTCCGTCGGGCCGGGCGAGGACGGCCCGGCGCTGCGGGTCCGCGTCACGGTCGACGGCGTGCCCACGGCGGCCGCCGTCGTGGTCGGCCCGGCGGGCTTCGAGGTGGACGGCGTCGCCGTCCCCTACGCCCAGGCCGTGGCGGCATCGACCGTGCCGCCGTATCTGTACGGCTGCTACCGGGTGCAGCTGCCGGGCGGCCGCGGCGCGGAGCTGAGGGTGGCCGAGGACGGCATCACCCTCGACGAACAGCCTCTCCTCCATGCGGAGTTCACCGGCAAGCGCCTCACCTGGCGCGACGGCCCCGCGCCGCTGCCGTCCGCCGAACTGACCCTGCTGCTGGACCCGATCACCCTGCACCCGATGCTCACCGGCACCGGCACCGGCACCGGCACCGGCACCGGCACCGGCACCGTCCCCGGCCGCGCGCCCGGCGGCCCACGGCTGCTGGTGGTCGGCATGGTGCCGGTCGCCGCCGAACAGGCCGAACGCCTGGCCGCCCGCCCGCAGTTCGGCCTCCCGGCCGGGCCGTGGGCGCACCTGACGGCGCTGGCCGCCGAGGCGAGCCACAGCGGCGGTCTGTTCTGGTGGCACGGCTGGGAGCAGTCCGCCACCGCCCTGCACACGGTGCGGCGCGCACTCTGGGAGTCGGGCCTCTAGCCCCGCGCCTCCAGTCCCGGGCCGGGTGCTGCCCCGGGGCTCGATCGGGTATCAGCGGCGGGTTTCGACCGTCAGGTCGCCGTGGGTCACCGTGCGCATCCTGTCGCTGGCGAGCAGGTCGTGCGGGAAGCCGAGTTCGATCGCGCTGGCCTCGTCGAGGCGGGCCAGTTGGGAGGCCGTGAAGTCGACCTCCAGGGCACCCAGATTGTCCTCCAGCTGCGCGAGAGTGCGGGCGCCGATGAGCGATGCCGTCACATCCGGGTTCTGCAGGGTCCAGGCCAGCCCGACCTGGGCGGTTGTGCGGCCCAGCTCCGCGGCGACCTCCTTCACGACATCAGCGATGTCCAGGTTGTGTTCGGTGAGCCCGCCGTTGGCGATATTGAAATTCTTTCGGGTGCCGTCGTCGACCGCGGTGTTCGTCGTGGTCAGGTCGTCGCGGCTGTACTTGCCGGTGAGCACCCCGCCGGCAAGTGGCGAGTACGGCACCACGCCCAACCCCATCTCGCGTGCCATCGGGATCAGGTCACGTTCCCCGGTACGCTCGATCAGGTTGTATTCGATCTGCAGGGCGACCAGCGGCGACCAGCCGCGCAGGTCGGCGATCGCCTGCATGCGCGACACCTGCCAGGCCGGGGCGTTGGAGATCGCCACGTACAAGACCTTGCCCTGCCGGACCAGATCGTCCATGCCACGCAGGATCTCCTCGACCGGTGTCGTGAAATCCCACACGTGCAGGTAGAGCAGATCGATGTAGTCCGTATTCAGCTGTCGCAGACTGGATTCCACCGACGCGAACAGGCTCTTGCGGTGAGGGCCCCCGGAATTCGGGTCGCCGGGCCGGCGCAGCGTGGTGTATTTCGTTGCCAGCACCAGGCTTTCGCGGTTGTCGCGGGTGAATTCACCCAGCAGGCGCTCGGAGCTGCCATTGGTGTAGGTGTTGGCGGTGTCGACGAAGTTGCCGCCGCGCTCGACGTAGAGGTCGAACAGCTTACGCGCCTCGTCCTGCTCGGCACCCCAGCCCCACTCGGTGCCGAAGGTCGCCGCGCCCAGCGCCAGCGGTGAGACCCGCAGCCCGGAGCGGCCCAGCAGCCGGTAGGTGTCGAGGGTGAGCGACATCGTGTCCTCCTGTGCTTGTCATCCGTTGTCGAGAACAAGTCTGTGACCGCCGCGAGTCGGGGATAAGGGAAAGAAGTTCCTGGGAACACCAGTCCTACCCTGGCTGTTGGATCGAACATGATGACCCGCACCGTGGACACGGCAAAGGAGTTGGCCGCGTTCCTGCGGACCCGGCGCGAGCGCCTCGACCCGAAGGACTTCGGCCTGCCGTCGCGTCAGCAGGCCCGGCGGACCCCGGGGCTGCGTCGTGAAGAGGTCGCCGAACTGGCCGGGGTCAGCATCGACTACATCGCGCGGCTGGAACAGGCCCGGGGACTGCGGCCCTCGGCGAACGTGGTGGAGGCGTTGGCCCGGGCGCTGCGCCTGGCCCCCGACGAACGCACCTACCTCTTCAACCTGGCCCAGCAGCGCCCCCGCAACGCCGACAAGCCCGCCACCACCGCAGCACCCCCGCTGGCCCGGCTGGTCGCCGACCTGTCGCCGCTGCCGGCCGTGCTGATGAACCACCGCTACGACATCCTGGCCTGGAACGGCGAAATGGCGAGGCTGCTGCTGGATTTCGACACCCTGCCGCCGTCGCAACGCAATGCCATGTGGCTGTGCCTGGTACACCCGGAAATACGCGAGTTCTATGTCGACCGCGAGCGCGTCGTGCGGGAGGGAATCGCCCACCTGCGCGCAGCGTGGGCCGCGCACCCGGAGGACCAGGCGTTGACCGACCTCATCACCGAATGCACCACCCGTAACGAGGAATTCGCGCGATTGTGGGCCGAGGGAGACGTGAAGGTCAACGGCCGCGGACACAAGGTGATGCGGCATCCGGACGCAGGTGTGATCGCCGTGAACTTCGAAGTACTCATGCCACTCCAAGATCCGGACCAGCGGTTGATGATCTGCCGTGCCGCGGACGATGAGAGCCGGTCGGCATTGAACCGGTTGTGCTCGCGGTGACGTAGAACCCTCATTCCGGCGTGCCTCGGAGTCCATCGGTGAGATCCGGGCCGAAAGCATGCCGGGTGCCCGGACGGCGCGGTGTCCATGACTGCTACACGTTCGCGGCCAGGACTTTCGAAATAGGCCCTAGCCCCGCGCCTCCGGCCCCGGGCCGGGGGCCAGTCGCCGGACGCGCAGCACGGCGGTCAGCATCGGGAGCGTGAACTCGCCTTGGGCGGTCTCCGGCCGGTCTGCGAGGAACGCGCGGATCCGGCCGAGTCTGGCCTCCCGCTCCTGCTCCGGCATGACGAGCATGCCCGCGCGGGTCGCGAGGGTCGCGACGAGGGAGTCGGCGGTGCGCAGTTGCCCGTGCGGGAACTGCTCCTGCTCCGGCGAGCCGAACCGGGCGGCCGCGCCGGTCTTCGGAAGGTGCATGCCGGTCGTCTCGGCGCGCCAGCCGGCGGGCGTGTCACGCGGGCCGATGGCCTCGCCCCCGCTGACCTGTGCGAGCCCGTCGACCCAGGCGACCTGGTCGTCCATCACGTTCCACAGGCCGGCCAGGACGCCGCCGGGGGCGAGGACCCGGGCGATCTCGGGCCCCGCGACGGCCATGTCGAACCAGTGCATGGCGTTGCCGGCGACCACGGCGTCGACGGAGGCGTCCGGCAGCGGAACCGTCTCCGCGCTCCCTGACAGGGCACGGACCTCCGGCAGCGAACGGCGCAGCTCGGCCAGCATCGCCGGGTCGGGTTCGACTGCGATGACCTCGGCACCCAGCGCGGCCAGCACGCCGGTCAGCTTGCCGGTTCCGGCGCCGAGGTCGAGCACGCGCGGGCCGGGAGCGGGTTCGAGTGCCCAACGCACCGCGTCCTGCGCGTAGTCCGGGCGGTGCTCGGCGTACGCGGCCGCCGCCGCGCCGAACGACGAGGCGTGGAGTGAGCGTTGATCTCGATCCATGCGGTCACGCTAGCAGCGCCGCGCCGCCCGGGCACTCCGTCGGCGGCGATGCGACCCTGGCCGCCATGGGCGCGGACCGCCGCGTGCTGGCCGGTGTCGACCTCGACGGCGCCATCACGCCACTGGTTCCCGCGACCGGCGTCGACGGCCGCCCGGTCCTGCTGATCGCGGCCGCGGACCCGAGCGGCCCGGACATCGTGCCGTCCTGGACCAGCAGTTGGCCGAACCTGGACGGATGGAAGCGGTGGCTCACGGTCGCCGGCGCCGACCACTACACCTTCACCGACCTGGACTACCTGGTCGACGAGAGCGGCGTGCTGCCCATCCCGAACGCTCCCCGGTCGATCGCGATCACCACCAGCTATGTCGGCGCCTTCTTCGAGCGCCAAATCAAGGGAACCTGCGAGCCGTTGCTCAACGGTCCCAGCCGGGACTTCCCCGAGGTGGCCTTCACTCGACCCTGACCGGCACGGACGGCAGAAGGGGCCCCGGCGCCACGGAGGCGGCCCGCCCGCATCAAGGCGCGAGGAACGCCGACTCCCTGCGGAGCTTCGCCCAGCAGTTGAGCGCGCGGACGCGGCAGGCCCGGGCCGTCATCTCGAAGGACGGCGCCGCCGGCTGGAGGCCGTCTTCAGAGGTCGGGTCCCGCCCCCTGTCCCGCCCCCCAGAGGTCAGTGGCGACGGGCAGAATGTTCGTCATGTTCGACGGACTCCACGACATCGACTGGTCGCAGATGCATCACGCCTACGGCACCGCGGAGGAGGTGCCCGGGCTGCTGCACGCGCTCGCCTCCTCCGACGAGGAGGAGCGCAGGAACGCGCTCGACAGGTTCTACGGCGCCGTCCACCATCAGGGCGATGTCTACCAGTGCACGGCCGCAAGCGTGCCGTTCCTCTTCGAGCTGGCCGGCGACGCCGCTGCGCCCGTACGGGCGGCGGTGGTTGAACTGCTGGTCGGCATCGGCAGCGCGGCGCTCGCGTACGGCGCGACCGAGGAGAACAGCTGGGACTTCTCCGGCCACTACAAGGCCGCGGCGCTGATGCGGGAGCAGGCCGAGGCGTTCATCGGGTTCGCCACGGATTCCGACCGGCTGGTGCGGCAGGCGGCGATACCCGCGCTCGGGCTGTTGGTCGACGATGCGGAACGCGCTGCCGCGGGGGGGGGGGGGGGGGGGCCCGCCCCCCCCCCCGGGGGGGGGCGCGGGGGGGGGGGCGGGGGGGGGGTGGGGGGGGGGGGGGCCCGCCGCCCCCCGCCAGAGCGCGACAGCGCCTCGCGGTGCTTTCGATCCACCGTCCCCGCACCGCCGGTGGCGGGGTGGCGGGCCCCGCCCCCCCCCCCCCCCCCGGGGGTGGTCGAACGGTTGCTGCTGGTCGAGGCGATGGCCGAGCTGGCTCTGCCCCGGCCGGACATGCTGGCGTCCGCATCGGCCTGGCTCACCTCCCTCGCCGACGACACCGCGCTCGATCCGACCACCCGGCTGGCGGCCCTGGTCCAGCACGCCCGGTGCACACCGGACTTCCACGCCCAGGAGGCGACCCGCACCGCGATCGCCCTGCTGCGTGAACAGACGGCCCCGACCGGCGACTGGTGGCTCACCCCCACCCCGGCGACACCGGCACCCACGATCGAGCCGGGCAGCGCACCGGTCGAGGTCATCGCCGCGTTCGAGGACCTCGACCGGCACGCAACGGTCCACTCACCGGTCACCGGGCTGCTGCGCACCTTCCACGAGGTTCTGGGCGCGCGGGTGTCCGAGCGCACGATGCTGCTGGCGGAACAGCTGCGCAGCGCCGATCCCGGTACCCGGCTGGACGCCCTGCGGATGGGTTCGGAGATCATCAGGTCCCGGAGCGGTGGCCACAGCCCGCTCGTCGCGCTGATCGGCGCCCAACTCGCGGACCCGTACCTTGAGGTCGTCGCCGAGGCCGCCTCCGCCCTCGGCGCCTGCCATCCGGTCCCCGAGCCGGCCCGCCCGGTGCTGGCCGCCTTCGTCGCCGCCCAGCACGCGCAGTACGGACCACAGGCGTGGGCCTCCCCGCAGCGCCATCTGCGCCGGGCCCATCAGGAGGCCGTCCTCGCGTTGGCACGTCTCGGTGACGAGCGGGCGCTGCCGAGTCTGCTGGTGGCGCTGGACGGCGGGGTCGACGCCTGGCGGGCGGTCCAGGCTGCGAAGTGGCTTCCGGGTGCGGCAGGGCAGTTGGTGCCCGGGCTGGTCGAGCGGCTGCTCGGCTTCGACCTGGACCAGCAGTGGATCGAAACGGAGGTGAACTCGACGCTGCAGGCGCTGGGGCACCTCGGGGGCACGGCAGCGCTCGGGGCGGTCGAGGAGGTACTCGATCGGGCAGTGCGGGCGGAGAAGTGGGGGATCGTCTGCTCGGCACTGGCGGCGTTGCGGCAGTTCGGCCCGGCGGCGGCACCCGCACTGCCGGTGATCCGTGAGCTGGCCGCACTCGGCGCGGCCGTGAACTCCAATGTGGCGCCCGCCGCGGTCGCCGCGCTCCGGGCGATTGAGGGCGACGCACAGGAGGGTACTGCCACGCCCTAGGTCTGGCCTGGTCCTGCTCCTGGTCCTGGCAGTCTCGGGCCGTCAGGCGGCCGTCGGGGCGAAGTCGACGAAGGCCTGCCAGGCGGCGGGGGAGAAGGTGAGTTGGGGGCCGTCCTTGTCCTTGGAGTCACGGACGTGGACGGCGGCGGTCGTCTCGGCGACCTCGACGCATTCAGCACCCTCGTTGGTGCTGTAGCTGCTCTTGCGCCACGCGATCTCGACGCATTGGGCGCCTTCGTTGGTGCTGTGGCTGCTCTTGAACCAGACGAGTTCCATGCCTTCTGACGGTACGCCAACGGCCCACCGCTGCCTAGCGGTGGGCCGTTGGGGGACTGCTCAGACCTCAGCGGTCGCGGCGAACGCCACGAACGCCTGCCACGTGGCCGGCTCGAACGCCAGCTGCGGGCCGCTCTTGTCCTTGGAGTCACGCACGTGGACGACGCCGGGGGTCTCGGCGACCTCCACGCACGCAGCACCCTCGTTGCTGCTGTAACTGCTCTTGAACCACGCCAGCTCGGCCATGCTCACCGCTCTCCCAGGATCATCTCGATCAAGGCCAAGGACTCCCTCATGCTGAGCGCCTGCCCCCTGAGGGTGCCGTACCGTGCAGTCATCTTACGGACTTCCTCCGGGTCCGTGATCAGCCTGTTGACGTGCTGGACTTCTACGTACGCGATCTGGGCCCGCCCCGTCGGCGTGAGGAGGATGAAGGAGCCTCCCATGCCGGCGTTCTCCGTCCTGTCCAGCGGCATCACCTGAAGCTCCAGGCCGCGGATCTCGGCCACCTTGAGCAGGTGGCGAAGCTGCGCCTGGTGAACGTCCCAACCCCCCAACGGGCGGCGCAGGGCACTCTCGTCGATCACCCAGCTCATGACCGGCAACGGCCATCGGCTCAGGATCTCCTGCCGCGCCAACCGCGCGGACACCCAGTCGTCGATCTGCTCGACGGAGAGCCACGGCCTACGCATGTCGTACAGCGCTCGCGCATGGGCCTCGGTCTGAAGCAGGCCAGGGATGTGGAGACTGCTGTACTCGTGGATCTCGATGGCCCGCCACTCCTCGTACGTGAAGGCCTTGGAGAATGCCGGGTGCCGTGTGGTGATCCGGATCTTCGCCTTCATCACGTCGTCGGCGATGATCCTCAACGCGCCGCCCGCGTTGAGGACTTCCTCCGCCTTCGTCAGGATCTCGATTCTCGGCGTCCGCTTGCCGCGCTCGACCGCTCCCAGCTGGTCCTCGCTGTACCCGAGTTTTTCGGCCAGCTCGCGCTGGGTCAGCCCGGCCCGCTCCCGGAAGAGCCTGATCAACTTGCCCACCGCCGCATAGAACTCCGCGACCCCGTCGGAGTTCTCCGCCGTCTCGCCGTCATCGAAGACCGTGCGCTCGACGCCACCCACGACAATCACCCACCCTTTCGACCGATTGATCTGGGCCGGCCGACAGGCCAACCCTCCGCATCCGCACAGGCACTCTCAGTGCTCGCCGAATCCGTGGTCAGCGTACGTCCGGGGCGCCACGATTTTTTCCATGACGACCGACATCCCGCTCGACAGCCCCCGCCGTCACACCGTCACCCTCGCCGCCACCCCCAAGGGCGCCGCCATCGGCCGGCGCATCGCCAGGCGTCAACTGACTACCTGGGGGCTGAACTTGTCCCACACCGAGCCGTACTATTCGGCTCTCCTGATCGTCGCGGAGCTCGCCGCTAACGCGACCACCCATGGCCGCGTTCCGGGGCGCGGCTTCGAGCTTCACCTCTGTCTCACCACCACCGTGCGCCGGGGCACAACCTTGCGCATCGAGATCTCGGACTGCCGGGGCGACCGCTTCCCGGCTCTGCCTGCCGTCCTCGCCCCCAACTCCCAGTCCGGGCGCGGCCTCACCCTCATCGACGCCCTCGCCGACCGCTGGGGCAGCATCCCCCGCCACCCCAACGCCAAGACCGTCTGGGCCGAACTCGACCTCCCCGCCGCCCTCGATGCGTCCTGACGTGACCCCGGGCGCCGCGACCGCCTACACCCTCCTCCCGTTCGCCCTCCTCCTCGCACTCCTCGCCTGGGTCTACCCCCTCACCGCCCAGCACCCGCCCGTCCACCACCCCCACCCGAGTCCGACCTCAACCCCAGTAACAACCCCCGTTCGCTGACTACGGCATGGGAAGTCGGCCCCACCGACTTCCCGCGCCGAACCCGTCCCGGACTCACCTCCCCGGCAGCCGCCCCTGGCACGAATACACCGGGGGAGTGCCGTCCGTGAGGACGGGTTCCGCGTAGCACTCGACGCGCAGGTCGCCGCGCAGGTCTTCGAGTTCGTAGAGCGCCTCCTCCAGGAGGCCGTCGGCCCAGGCCTCGATCGACATCGTCGTCAGCGCGTGGTTCGAGACCTGGGAGAGCGGTCCGCGATCCATCGGCTCCCACTCCGGCGTGGTGTCCGAACGGAACATCAGTCGCCACCAGTACGGCTGCCAGTACGGCTTCTTCCGCTGCAACGAGACCAGCTCCCGGTGTCCTTGAGGCGAGGCGGTCGTGCCCCGACATCCGTGAAATGACGGGTTCCGGAGCCGAACGGTTGCTCTGGCATCCGCCCGTGCCAGATACATGGGCCCATAGACGGTATATGCCTATGAACGGTATATGTATCCGCATGACATTACGCTCCATGCAGGAGCCCACGTTGCTTCTGCTCACCGCACTGGCCGACGCGCCTCGGCACGGCTACGCCCTGATCCAAGAGGTTGCCGCGCTCTCGGACGGTCGGGTCAAAATGCGCACCAGCACGCTCTACAGCGCGTTGGACCGCCTGCTCCAGCAGGGGCTGATCGAGGTCGAGCGCGACGAGGTGATCGACGGCCGCGCCCGCCGGACGTACGCACTCGCCGACGCAGGGCGGGACACCCTCGCCGCCGAGGCCGACCGGCTGCGCGCGGTAGTGGCCGAGGCCGACCGGCGCCTGCGCACCACCCGTTCGACGGCCAGGGGGGCCCTCGCGTGAACACCGCCACCACCGCCACCACCGGCACCGCCTTGCGAGGACTGCGACTGGCCCTGCGGGCCTACCCCGCCGCCTACCGGGCCGAGCGCGGCGAGGAGATCACCGCGGTCCACGCCGACTCCACCGCCGGCGCCGGCCGACTGGCCGTCATCCGCGAGACCGTCGGCGTCGCCGCGTACGGCCTGCGGGTGCGCACCGGCATCACCGCGAGCAGCACCGCCGGACGCCTGCTCGCCACCACCGCCCCGCTGGCCGCCGCCATGGCGCTCGGTCAGCAGCTGACCGCCCTCGTGTTCCTCCCGGAGAAGTGGCGGCAGGCCACGGCCAACCACTCCTACGCGTTGCAGCACCCCGGAACCGCTTTCGTCGACTGGCACTCCCCGCTGATCGCCCAGACCGTCACCTGATTTCTCCCAGGAGGCTCCGGCCTTCAGGCCGGGGAGGAATGGGTCCTCGGCCCGGAGCCGTGAAGCGGCGGAGTTCTCTGCGCATCTGTTCTGACCTGTGCTTTCTGCTGTTGATGCTCCTATGGGTTGTCAAGCGGTGGTGAGCCATTCGCGGTAGGCGTTGGCGAGGTCGTCGTCTCGGCGGGTGCCGCGTTCGAGGGTGGAG
>NZ_JBHWIR010000190.1:0-10907 GCF_042731835.1 Kitasatospora sp. NPDC059817
GCCCAGGCCGCCGCCTCCGCCGCGCCCCCGCAGGCCGCCCTGGCCCCGCCGGCACCCGCCGCCGCCCCGCCGCCGATGCCCGCCCGCCGGCGGCTCACGGAGGAGGAGGCCAAGCCGGTCAACCAACTCGACCCGGGCCAACGGGTGGTGGGGCTCACCATCGACGACGGGCCGGATCCCCGGTACACGCCGACCGTCCTGGCGCTGCTCCAGCAGTACGGGATCCGGGCGACCTTCTTCCTGGTCGGCGAGTGCGCCGTCGAGAACACCGGGCTGGTGCGGGAGATCGCGGACCACGGCCACCACATCGGCAACCACACCTGGACCCACCCCGACCTGCGGCACATGTCCGACGAGGCGGTGCGGGACGAGCTGGAGCGCACCTCCGACCTGCTGTACCGGACCACCGGGCGCCAGCCGTCCTGGTTCCGCGCGCCCGGCGGGGACTGGTCGCCGGTCGCGATCAGGGTGACCACCGAACTCGGGATGCGGCCGATGGGCTGGACGGTGGACCCGGAGGACTGGGCCACGCCAGGGACCTCGGTGATCACCGAGCGGATCCTCAAGAACGTCCGGCCCGGGTCGATCGTGCTCAACCACGACGGCGGCGGCGACCGGTCACAGACGGTGGCGGCGCTGAAGGCGTACCTGCCGGTGCTGGTCGACCAGGGGTACTCCTTCTCGGCCCCGGCGAACTGAGTGCGGGCGCGGGGCGGCGGGTGCGGGTGGTGGCTTCCGGCGAAAGTCGCGGCTTTGCCGCTTAAACCACCCGAAAGAGTGGATTGGGAGAACCGTTTCTGCTGATTTTTGGCCTCTAGGGTGATCTCGCATCAATGCATCAGGTACCGCCAGGTACCTCCTGAAAGGCCATCAATCATGCGTCTCCGCAACACCGCACTCGCCGTCGCCAGCGCCGTCGCCCTCATCCTCGCGGTTCCGACCTCGGCCAACGCCGCCGTCGGCGACTTCCTCTACAAGGTCGGCCGCCTCCCCGGCGTGCCGGCCGGGCTCGCGGACCCGGAGAGCCGCGAGTGCATCAACCTGTTCGGGGCCACCGAGGCGGACCCGGCCTTCGCGCCGGAGAACCTCACCCGCTCGACGGCGACGGTGTTCCTGGACTTCGACTGCGAGGGCGACGTCTACTACGTCATGAACCCCGGCAAGAAGCTCGGCGACCGGCTGAAGCTGCGCTCCGTGATCTTCTCCTGAGCGGGGTGGCCCGGGCCGGGCGGTCGGCGTAGCGTCGAACTGTCCGGCCCGGTCGCCGGCGCCCCGCCGTGCCCGTGTGCGGCTCGCTGTGCCCCTGGTCGGGCGCCGAAAGCCTGGGCAGAGCGAAGGAGGGCCTGGGATGACCGGCAACGGCTACGCACACCCCGAGGCGCTGGTCGGTACCGAGTGGCTGGCCCACCACCTGGACGACGGGACGATCCGGGTCGTCGAGGTGGACGAGGACACCACCGCCTACGACCGGGACCACATCCCCGGCGCGATCGGCTGGAACTGGACCACCGACCTGCACAGCCAGGTCGGCCGCGACTACGCCGACCGGGAGGGCGTCCAGCACCTGCTGCGGGCGGCCGGCGTGGAGGACGACACCACCGTGGTGCTCTACGGGGGCAACAACAACTGGTTCGCCGCGTACGCCTACTGGCTGCTGCGGCTGCGCGGCTTCGGGCCCGTGCGGCTGCTGGACGGCGGGCGCAAGAAGTGGGAGCTGGAGGGGCGCGGGCTCACCGAAGAGGTGATGGACTACCAGCACACCGCCTACCGGCTGACCGGGCCCGAGCGCCCGGAGCTGCGGGCGCTGCGGGACGAAGTGCTCGGCAAGGCCGAGCTGTTCGCCAAGCCCGGCTCGGACGCGGTGCTGGTCGACGTCCGCTCGCCCGCCGAGTACCGGGGCGAGCTGATCGCGCCGCCGCACCTGCCGCAGGAGCAGGCGCAGGTGCCCGGGCACATCCCCGGCGCGGTGAACGTCCCCTGGTCGCAGGCGGCCAACGACGACGGGTCGTTCCGCTCGGCGGAGGAACTGCGGGCGCTGTACGGGGGGAAGGGTGTGGAACCGGAGCGCGAGGTGATCGCGTACTGCCGGATCGGCGAACGGTCGGCGCACACCTGGTTCGCGCTCACCGAGCTGCTGGGGTACCCGCACGTGAAGAACTACGACGGCTCGTGGACGGAGTACGGCTCGCTGGTGCGGGCGCCGGTGACGCTCGGCGGGTGAGGGGGGCGGGAGGCGAGGGGGTGGCGGGTGAGAGGCCGGGGTGTGAGGGGCGGGTGGGGCGCAGGGGGTCCCCGGGGTGTGTGGCGGTGTCGCGGCGGCGCCATGTCGGCCTGTTTCTTTTCATGAACATCTCACAATTGGGGAGTGGACCGGGAGCCACCGGGACATGGATCGATCCGACCCATCGTCCCAGTGACCCTGGAGGACCACGTGCGCAAGAGGCTGATCGTCTCTGCTGCCAGCGCCCTGAGCCTGTTCCTGGCCGTCCCCGCCTCGGCGGCCGACTTCCAACCCGGCGCGGCCGGCATCGGAGACCCGTACTACCCGACCTACGGGAACGGCGGGTACCGCGTCTCGCACTACGACATCCGGCTGAAATACCAGCCCGCCACCGACGAACTGGAGGGCACCACCACCATCCTCGCCACGGCGACCGAGAACCTCTCCCGCTTCAACCTGGACTTCGCGCTGAACGTCCAGGAGGTCCGGGTCAACGGACGTCCGGCGACCTTCGCCACCAGCGGGGAGCAGGAGCTGGAGGTCACGCCCGCCCGGCCGCTCGCCAAGGGCAGCCAGGCCACCGTGGTGGTCCGCTACAAGGGCGTCCCGTCCACCGTGAAGAAGTACGGCTTCACCGCCTGGCTGCGCACGCCGGACGGCGCGGTGGCCGCCGGTGAGCCCGAGTCGGCGTGGTGGTGGTTCCCGAGCAACGACCACCCGAGCGACAAGGCCACCTTCGACGTCTCGGTCCAGGTGCCGGACGGCAACCAGGTGATCAGCAACGGCATCCTGGCCGGCGCCGTCTCGCAGGCCGGCTGGACCCGCTACAGCTGGCGTGAGAACAAGCCGCAGGCGACCTACCTGGCCACCCTCGCGGTCGGCAAGTTCGACGTCACGACCGACAGCACACCGAGCGGGCTGCCCGTCTACAACGCGTACAGCAAGGACCTCGGCGAGAACACCGACGCGGCCAAGGCCAGCGTCGAGCGCACCGGCGAGATCGTCGACTGGCTGAGCGGCTACTTCGGCGACTACCCGTTCAGCTCGGTCGGCGGCTACGTGCCCAACGTCAAGACCGGCTTCGCCCTGGAGACCCAGACCCGGGTCTTCTACAGCCCCCGGCAGTTCGCGCGCGGCTCCAACACCTCCGTCGTCGTGCACGAGCTGGCCCACCAGTGGTACGGCGACAGCGTCTCGGTCTCGCACTGGAGCGACATCTGGCTGAACGAGGGCTTCGCCCGGTACTCGCAGTTCCTCTGGTCCGAGCACGAGGACGAGGGCACGGCGCAGGAAATCGCCGACTACGTCTACGCCTCGCACCCGGCCGACGACCCCTTCTGGACCGTCAAGCCGGGCGACCCGGGCGCCGCCAACCAGTTCGCGAACGCCGTCTACGACCGGGGCGCGGTGGCCATCCAGGCGCTGCGCAACGCCGTCGGGGACGACAAGTTCTTCCAGATCCTGAAGGGCTGGCCCACCGAGCGCCGCTACGGCAACGCCTCCGTCCCGGAGTTCCAGGCGTACGCCGAGAAGGTCTCCGGGAAGAAGCTCGGGGACCTCTTCGCCACCTGGCTGTTCACGGCCTCGAAGCCGGCCGTCGGGCCGGCGCCGGCCGCAGCGGCGGCCTCGCTCGCGCCGGGTGCGGGCGCGGGACAGGCCGACGGGCAGCTGCCGGCGGAGCCGAAGTCCTGGAAGAAGATCCAGGAGACCAACTCGCTGCACGACGAGGAGCGTTGAGGTCTGGGTGCGTTGAGCCCCCGGATGTGACCTGGTGATCTGGTGACCTGGTGACGGGCGTGGTCCGGTCGGCCGCTTGAGGAAGCGGGCGGTCGATCGGGCTACGCCGCTCCGAGGCCGTCCGCCGCCAGCAGCTCGGTGAGACGGCGGACGGCGAAGGGTATGAGCTCCCGGACCGGGATCAGCCGGCAGGGCGCGTTGCCGACCAGCACCTCGCGGATGCCCGCCCGCTCCTCGAACTCCTTTCCCACGACCGGGAAGTGGGTGTCGTTGTCGTCGCCCACGTCGGGCGCCTCGATCCAGACCCGCTCGCCCTGGATCGCCATCGGGAAGCGCCGGAGCTTGAGGCGGCGGTTGGGCGCGAAGGTCTCGGCGTAGTGCAGGAAGGTGTTGCGGTTGTGCCCGACACCGATCAGCAGCACGTACCCGCCGAGGTCGTGCAGTGCGCCGAAGGGCGACTCGCGGCCGACCGCGAAGCCCAGCGAGCGGCGGGCGGTGACCTCGCGGGCGTGCGCCCCGACCGCGGCGACCGAGGCCTGCGGATGCGTGCTGCGCAGGCTCTCCGACAGCGCGCGCAGCGCCTCCGGTACGGCGCCCATCGGGGAGGGGAGACCGGGGTGGAACAGCGGGACGGCGGCGCGCCGTTCGGCGACCTCGGGGCTCGGCAGGCCGGTGTGCTCCGGTGCCGGGTCCCGGACGACGGCGGTGGTGAAGGTGGGCACCGCGACCGTGCCGCCGGGCCCGACCGCCTCGCGCAGGCTGGCCACCACGGCCGCGGCGCCGCCGTCGACCCGGCCGAGGCTGGAGAGCGAGGAGTGCACGATCATCGCCATGCCCTCGCGGACGCCCACCCGCCGCCAGCCGTCGACGAGATCGGCGGTGCTGAGCGACGCGGCGAGCGGGGTGTCGAGCGGTGCGTCGAGCGGGGTGGTGCGCGGGCCGGCGCTGTGCGCGGTGGTGCGGTGCGCGGTCATGGTGCCCCCTGGCGGTGCTGTGCAGGTGCTGGTGGGATCGTTCGGGGCCGACCATAGCGCGTGACACTGACAACCGGTCAGGACGGGGTGCCCGTCCGGCAGTCCGTCCTGACTGGTCGTGCTGTGCAGGGTTGGCGGTCGTTCAGGGCCTCGGCCCCGTCGCTTCGGCCAGCACCCGGGCCTCCTGCTCGGGCGTGAAGCCGTGGCCGAGGGGCGGTTCGCCGCGCTCGCGGTCCCAGGCGAGCACGTCGGCGGCGGTGACCGCGAGCGGGGTCGCCGGCAGCCCGGCCGCCCTGGCCCGGGCGGCGCTGCGCTGCTGTCCGGTCCAGAGCGGCGCAGCCCGGACCAGCGGGAAGAACGGTGGCGGCGCGCTCTCCGGCGGCACCGGGACGACCTCCACCTCGGCGCCCGCGACCTCGGCGCAGGTGGCGATCAGCCCACCCAGCGTGGTCGGTTCGGCCGGGCCGACGGCGTGGAAGGCGCCCGCCCGGCCGTCCTGGAGCAGCCGGACCACCAGCCGGGCCAGGTCGCGCACGTCGACCACCTGGACGGGCTGCTCCGGCCGCCCCGGCAGCGCGATCCGCCCGCCCCGGGCGGCCCGGCGCGCCCAGTAGGTGAGCCCGCGCTGCTCGTCGTGGGGGCCGGCCACCTTTCCGGGGCGCACGATCGTCGCCCGGTCTCCGTAGCGGGCGGTGACGTCGTCCTCGCAGGCGACCTTGAGCCGGCCGTACGTCTCCTCGGTGAGCTGCTCGGCGTCGCGCAGGGGTGCGCGGCGCGGGGCGGACTCGTCCGAGCCGGGGGCGAGGCCGGCGCGCTCGTACACCGCGTGGCTGGAGATGAACAGGTAGCGGCCGACCCGGTCGCCGAGCGCGTCCATGGCCTGGCCGACCTGGCGGGGGCGGTAGCCGCTGACGTCCACCACCGCGTCCCAGCGGCCGCCGCGCAGGGCGGTGTAGTCGCCGGTGTCGCGGTCGCCGATCAGGTGGGCGGCGGCGGGGAAGAGGCCGGGGTTGGTCCGGCCGCGGGTGAACAGGGCGACCTCGGCGCCGCCGCGCAGGGCGTCGTCGGCGATCGCGCGGCCGACGAAGGAGGTGCCGCCGAGGAGGAGGATCCGCATGGGCCCAGCGTAGCGGCGGGGCCAACGGGCCCGGGGGGAGCGGCGGGTGGCGGGGAGGCGGCGGAGGGCGCCGCGCATCACACGGTGCCCTCCGGTCTCGGGGCACGCCTAGGTTGCTCCGAGAGTGCGGGCCTCGGTGAGGATCAACTCCTCGATCCCGTACAGGAAGCGCTCCATCGCCGGGCGCGGGAGCACCGCGGGGTCGGCCGTCATGGTCAGGCTCAGTGCGCCCGGGGACTGCAGGGCGTCCAGGGCGTAGGTCAGGCCGGGGCGGGGCTCGAACTCCACCGGCCAGGTCAGGGTGGTCTCCTCGCCCGTCCCGGTGTCGGGGGAGGCGGTGACCAGCTCGCGGGTGTCGTTGAAGATGCAGGACCGGTCCGCGAGCGGGACGCCCTCGGCGGCGAGCCGCCCGATCTCGGCCTGCAGTCGCAGCTTGTCGTAGTAGGCGTGGCGGTAGGCGCCGATCGCGGCGGCGTTCGTGCGCCGGACGACGTCCCTGAACTCGGCGGTGGCGTCCGGGAGGTGGAACAGCCCGTCGCCCGCGACCACGCTCACCGCGTTGGTCAGTTCGGGCAGGAAGCGGTTGTTCACCACGACGTTCAGCACCGCCTCCGTCGAGCCCGACAGCCGGGCCGTCATCGCCGCCGTCGCCGCCAGCAGCACCGAGGAGGACGTCACCCGGTGGGCGGCCGCCACCTGGTCCACCGCGCGGGGCAGCGCGGGCGAGCGCAGGACGGCGTTCGGGAACCTGGCGCCCGGCGTGGCCGGCTCGCCGGGCGGGGGGAACAGCCGGGCCGGGGCCAGCCGGAGCTTGCGCAGGAACTGTTTGCGGGCGCCCTCGTCCCGCCGCCGACCGCGCTCGGAGGCCTGGAACTCCGCCTCCTCCAGCGGCTGTTGGGCGGGCTCGCGGATCTTGGCCAGTTCGTCCGGCGAGGTGCCCTGGCAGAGCGCGGTCAGGTCGGCCACCAGGCGGTTCATCCCCGTGCCGTCCACCGCGGTGTGCGAGAGCACCAGGCTCACGTACCGGGCCGACCCGCCCGCCTCCACCACGCCGACCCGGATCGGCCACTGGGTGGCGGTGTCGAACGGCAGTGCCGCCAGCTCCTCGTGCAGCCGCGCGCCCGCCTCGACCGGATCGGCCGGCTCCGCGCAGTGCCGCACCTCCACCTCCAACCGGCCCTCGGCGTCGACCACTTGGTGTAACCGGCCGGCCTCGCCCGGCACCAGGCGGGTGTGCAGCGAGTCGTGCAGGTGGAGCAGCCCCTCCAGGCCGGCGAGCAGGGCGGGCAGCGGCAGCCCGGGGTCGAGCGGCGCCGCCGCGGCGATGTTGTAGCGCGGCGCGTCGGCCGGGGTGAGCCGGCTCAGGACGTCCCAGATGGCCTGTTGGCCCCAGGTGGCAGGGCCGGACCCGGCCCGGCCGGACGAGAAGACGATCTCCAGCAGTTGACGAGTGGTCACCGTGTGGCTCTCCGATGTGGCGGTGGATCGTGACGTCGTGCCGGTGCGTTGGGAGCGCGGATGCTGCTGGGGAGAGTGTGGCGCACCGCCCGCCCGCCGTCGAGGTCCGGAGCCCGGGGGGCTGGGCCGGGGCCCGGCGGGTGTGCGGCCGGGGCTTCCGCATCTATCTCGACGTGAAGTATCTTGATGTCGAGATTGATGTCGATCATGCAACGGGGGCCTGCCATGCGGGGGAACGGACTGATGGCGCAGCTGCGGAAGCCGCCGGGCGGGCGCGACGCGCGGATCATGCTGCTGGCGCAGTGCGTCGACCGGACCGGGAGCGGGGTGTGGGCGGCGGCCTCGGTGCTGTACTTCACCTACGTGTGCGGGATGGACGCCCGGCAGCTCGGCGTGCTGCTGGGCGTGGGCGCGGCGGCGGGGATCGCCGGGTCCCCGCTCGCCGGGCGGGCGGCCGAACGGCTGCCGGTGCGGTGGCTGCTGATCGGGTGCCACCTGCTGCGGATCGGGACGATGGGCCTGCTGCTGGTCGTCGACGACTTCGCCACGCTGCTCCCCGCCGTCGCCCTGACCTGTCTGGCCGAACGCGCGGCCAAGACCCTGGAGATGCTGTTCGCCACCCGGATCGCGGGCGAGCGGCGCGGCACGTACCAGGCGCTGTTCCGCAGCGTGGCCAACGCCGGGTACGCGCTCGGCGCGGGCATCGCGGCGATCGGCCTGGCGATGGGCACCACGACCGCCTACCGCGCGCTGATCGTGGCCAACGCACTCTCCTTCGCCCTCGCCGCCGTCCTGGTCTGGCGCACCCGGGAGCCGGCCGGGCGCGGCCTGGTCGCCGCAGCCTCCGGGGAAGAGCCCGCCGCCGCCCTGAAGACACGCCCTAACCCCTGGCGCGACCGGGGCTACCTGCTGTTCGTTGCGCTGGACATGCCGCTGAACCTGGACGACTCGATCCTCAACGTCGGCCTGCCGCTCTGGCTCGTCCACCACACCGGCGCGCCGCACGCCGTCGTCCCGGTCTTCCTGATCCTCAACACGGTGCTCGTGGTGCTCCTGCAACTGCGCGTCTCGGCACGGGCGCAGGGCCCGCGCGGGGCGGCCGCGGCGGTGGGCTGGTACGGCCTGACGCTGCTCGGCTGCTGCCTGCTGACCGCGCTCGCCACCGGCGGCGGGCCGTGGACGGCCTCGCTCGCGCTGCTGGCCGCGGCGATGCTCGTCACGCTGGCGGAGCTGATGCGCTCGGTCAGCTCCTGGGAGCTGGCGGTCGTCCTGGCGCCCCCAGGGGCCCAGGCCTCCTACCTGGGGGTGGCCGGGATGGCCCAGTCGGTGCAGAAGTCGGTGGGCCCGCTGCTGCTCACCGGCGTGGTGATGACGGCCGGTCCGGCCGGCTGGCTGGCCCTCGGCGCGGCGACTGTCGGCCTCGGCGCGCTCCAGCGCCGGGCCAGCCTGCGCCGGCTGGCGGCCCTGGCCGGCCCGGCGGCCGAGCCGTCGCCGCGGGTGGGGGCGGCGGTCGGCTGATCCGGCGCGTCGCGGCCGACGGGCGCCCGCCGGGCCCGGAGCGGACGGCGGAGGGGGCGTCAGGGCCCCGCGACGTACCGGGGGGGGGGCAGGACGGCTCGTCAGATCGACTGGCGGGCCGTTTCCGCCGGCCCGGGCCGGGTGGCGGTGACGACGTGGTAGTCGAGGAGGCCGCTGCGCCAGGCGGGGAGGAAGTTGCGGCTCCAGTGACCGGGAGGGACGGCGTCGGTGAGGTAGCGGTCGAGGCCGGGCCAGACGGCGTCGCCGATGGACTCGGTGGTGATGGTGGTGAAGCCGACCGCGGTGAGGTCGCTGGTGAAGGCGGCGAGGGGGTGGGGGACGTCGAGGCCGTCGGCGAAGCTGGCGAGGAGGATGCTCAGGCGCTCGGTGATGTCCGGTCCGGCGGCGGCGAAGAAGGTGGTCACGACGAGCCGGCCGCCCGGGCGTAGGACGCGGGCGGTCTCGCGGGCGAAGCCGGTGAGTTCGCGGAAGTGCTGGGCGGCCTCGACCGAGTAGACGCCGTCCAGGGAGCCGTCGGCGAAGGGGAGTTGGTTGGCCGATCCGAAGGTGTAGGCCAGCCGATCGGGGTAGGTGGCCAGGGCTTTGGCGTTGACGGCGCGGGCGCGCTCGATCTGGTCGGGGTGGATGTCGACGCCGGTCACGCCCCCGAACCGGAACTCGCGCAGGGCGAGCGCCGCGCCGAGCCCGCGCCCGCAGCCGACCTCGGCCAGCCGCAGCCGCTCACGTGGCTCCGCGAACTCCCGCAGGACCCGGCGGTAGAGCTGTTCCTGGCTGTGGACCCGGTCCTCGGTCGTCGGGGCGGTGAGGTCCATGTCCTGCCAGTAGCCGAAGTTGATGAATCCACCGGCGAAGCTCGCGGCCTGGGACAGATCGCCGGCACCGTAGGTCCGGCGTACGGGGGCGGGGATGTGGTCGTGGCTCATGATGGTCGGTCTCCCGGTGTGTGATGTACCCGGTCTCGGCGGTGGAGTGACGACCCCGGACCGGGGGCGCTGAACGTGCTGCGTGACGATGTGGCGGCGCTGTGACCGGCACCGCGGTGCTCGGCGCCCGTCGGGCGCGCCGAGGTACGTACCCAAACCGGTGGTGATCCGAACACGGTACGTGATGGACCCCGGTCCGGGGCGGGAAAGGGGCGCGGAGGTGGCCCGGGGGGCTCAGAACACCGCCGCACTACCGGGGGCGGCTACCGGGCGCGGACGGCCGGTTCGCTACAGTCCGCGAGGATTCCCGAGGGTTTGAGGAGAGCGACACCGTGAACATCCCTGACCAGCGCCCCGCACCGCCGCTCAGCGGCGGCGAGCGCGAGATGCTGCGCGGCTTCCTGGACTTCCACCGGGCGACCCTCGCCCTGAAGTGCGAGGGCCTGACCGACGAGCAGCTGCGCCGGCGCTCCAGCCCGCCGTCCACCCTGACCCTGCTCGGGCTGGTCCGGCACATGGCGGAGGTGGAGCGCACCTGGTTCCGCAGGGTGATCGACGGCGAGGACGTTCCGCTGGTCTGGTCGCAGGACGGCGACTTCCAGGCCGCGTACGACGCCACCGGCGCCAGCCGGGCCGAGGCCTTCGCCGTCTGGCAGGCCGAGGTCGAACACGCGCGCCGCATCGAGCGCGCCGCCGAGACCCTCGACGTCACCGGGTACCAGGCCCGGTGGGACGCCGACGTGTCGCTGCGGCTGGTGATGCTGCACCTGATCCACGAGTACGCCCGGCACAACGGGCACGCCGACTTCCTGCGGGAGGCGATCGACGGGGTGGTGGGGGCGTAGCCGTGCGCGGCGGGGGGGGGGCCCCCCGGCCCCCCGGGGGGGCCCCCCGCGGCGGCGCGGGGGGGGGGGCGGGGCGGCGGGGGCGGCGCGGCG
>NZ_JBHWIR010000190.1:10917-13605 GCF_042731835.1 Kitasatospora sp. NPDC059817
CTCTACGTCTATATAACCCCCCGGCCGCCCGGCGGGGGCGGCGCCCCCCCCCCCCCCGGCCGGGGTCACCAGCCGAGCAGGTGGGTGCGGCGGGTGAGGGCGGCGAGGACGGACTCGGCGGCGCCGGCGGGGGTGAGGGAGCTGGTGTCCAGGGTGTGCGGGCCGGGGACGGCGCCCGGAGTGGGCTGGAGGACGACGAGGTGGAGGGCGGCGCCGGTGGTGCGGCTCTCGCGTCGGAAGGTGTCCAGGGTGGGCGGGGCGGCCGGGCACTCGACGATGACCTGGTAGCCGCCGGTCGCGTAGGCGAAGGCGGCCTGCGCGGCGGCGGCGAGGGCGGTGGTGTTCTGCCGCTCGGCCTCGGGGAGGTGCGGCGGGAGCTGGCCGCGCCGGATGACCCGCAGGAAGTCGTGCGCACGCAGGTGGACGCTCGGGTGCAGCTCCTCCGCGAGCCGGCTCGCGACCGGGCTCTGGCCGGCCCCGGCCGGGTCGACGAGGACGAGGACGCCGCCGGCGCCCCGGCCGCCCCCGAGCTCCGGCCCACCTACGGTCGTACGGTTCACAGCTGCTGATCCCTTCGCGGGCCGGGGACGGACGGGTAGCCGGGGCGAGGCGGTCGGAGTGCGGAAGGGCCGGCCGGCCCGGATACGGACAGCCGACCGCCTCGTCCCTACGACTGGTGCTTTCGGGGATCAACCTAGTCCACGCCGGTGCCCCGAGTCGTCCCCACTCCTGCTCCGGACGCCTCAGCGGTCCTCGACGCGCAGCACGATCGGGTTGGTGAGGGCCGCCATCGGACCCCAGGGGAGGTCCGGGCCCATCGCGTTGCCCTTGCCGGGCGACCCGTCCGGCTTCGGGTGGCGGACCTCGGCCCGGACGTAGGCGGCGAGCGAGGCGGTGGTGCGCCAGACCACCGTGCCGGAGCCGTCGGCGGGCAGTGACTCCTGGTGCAGCTGGCCCTCGTCGGTGAGGAGGCGGACCGTCCCGCCGGGGACGCCGGAGACGGTGAGCCGGACGTCCAGCGGGGCGTCCGCCGGGACGGCCAGCTCCTCGCCGATGCCGGCCCGGCGGCCGTGCCCGGTGACGGTGAACTCCAGCTGGACGGCGGCGGATTCGGCGAGCCAGCTGCGCCCGTCGCGCAGCCCGTCGAGGATCGCGTCCCGGGTGAGGTCCTCGGCCAGGACGACGTTGTGCGGGGAGCCGATGACCTGCGGGGCGCTGTGCGCGTCGCTGTTGCCCAGGGCGGGCAGCCAGGAACGGCCCTCGCGCAGGGCGACGGCGAGCCGGCCGTCCCAGGTGTCGACCGCGGACTCGTCGTCGTACGTCCAGGGCCCGTTCCACACCTCGACGCCGTCGGCCTGCTCGTAGCCGAACTTCCACTGGCAGGCGACGTACGGGCAGTACGGGTGCGCGGGCACCACCAGGCCGCCGGCGCGATGGACCTGACGGACGAAGCGCGGGTACTCCTCGTCGCGGGAGCGGTAGCGCCAGTCGACGAACTGGCCCGCTTCGAGGCCGAGGGCCAGCCAGTGGCCGTTGCGGGTGGTGATCTCCTCGCCCGGGATGATCAGCAGGTCGGGGCCGGCCAGCGGGCCCCAGACCGCGTGCGAGGAGCTGGTGTTGTGGTCGGTGGAGACGATGAAGTCCAGGCCGGCCGCGCGGGCTCCGGCGGCCACCTCCTCCGGGAGGCGCCGTCCGTCGGAGTGCACGGTGTGCAGGTGGCAGTCGCCCCGGTACCAGGCGCGGCCGCGGCTGCGGGCCCGCTCGGACGGGTAGTGCGGGGCGAACGCCGGCCCGGGGGCGCCGAACCGGAGGGTGACCTGCACGTGGTAGTCCAGCCCCTGCGGCGCGATCTGGTAGGGGCCGAGGACGAGGTGCCAGGTGCCCGGGTTGATCGGGCCGGGGAGGTAGCCGGGGGTCGCGGCGTCGCGGGCGAGGCTGAACTCGGTGCGGAAACCGCCGGACCAGCCGCGGAAACCGGGGCCGCCGAGGTCGGTGCCGCGTTCGTCGAAGATGCCGATGTCGCAGGAGTTGCCGGGGGTGCCGGCCGGGACCGGGGGCTTGTCGTAGCCGTAGCTGACGGCGATCTCGCGGACGCCGGCGGGGACTTCGACGGGGAGGTAGACGAAGTCGGGGGCGCCGGTGGGGAGGTGGCCGGTGAGGGTGAGGGTCCGTTCGGTGCCGGGGGCGCCGGGGGTGCCCGGGGTGGCGGGTGCGCCGGGTGCGGAGGCGGCGGCGGGGGTAGTTGCGGCGAGGCCGAGGGCGGCGGCGGCTCCGGTGGTGAGGCCGGTGCGGAGGAGGTCGCGGCGGGCGGGGCGTGGGGTGTCGTGGTCGGCGGGCATCGGGTCCTCCGGGTCGGGGCGGGCGGGTCCGTTCGGCTCCTTACCCGTGGTGGTGAATCAGGGGTGAGCCGGGGCCCACGGGCGGGGGGCGGGTCGGTGAAGGGGGTCGGCGTCGGCCGGGTCGGCGAGTTGCGGGCGATGACGATTAGTCCGTTCATATTCATAACGAGCGGATCGGGTCATCGCGGAGGAGACGGGTGTGGCACTGAGTCGGCGGGCGCTGCTGGCGGCGGTGGCCGGGAGCACGCTGGCGGGGTGCGGGTCCTCGGCGGGCGGCGGGGCGGCGGGGGCCGGCGCGGGCGCCGGCCGCCCCGCCGGCGCCCGGCGGGCCGCCGCCGCGCGCGCCCCC
>NZ_JBHWIR010000191.1:0-13539 GCF_042731835.1 Kitasatospora sp. NPDC059817
GGGGGGGGGCTGCCGGGGGGGGGCCCGGCCGCGGCCGGCGGGGGCCGCCCCCCGCGCCCCCCCGGGGGGGGGGGGGGGGGCGCGCCGGGCGGGGGGGGCGGCGCCCCCCGGGCCCCCGCCGGTCCGCCGCCCGCGACCACGGCGTCGACCGGACCGGACGGGCGCACGCGAACCGGCGGGTGAGGGGTCACCGGTTGGGCCGCAGGCGCTTGACCTTGTCGATGAACCCGACCGAGACCTCCTCGTCGGGGGCGTCCGCCATGGTGGCCGCGGTGGCCCGCGCGGCCGCGCCCAGAGCCGGGTCGGCGCCGCGGTCCACGTGCACGGTCATCAGGTTGCGCCCGGCCGGCGGGGCGGGCTCGGCCGGGAAGCTCACCTCGGACTCCACCAGGACCTCCGCCGGCAGCCGGGGGTCGTCGGTGGGGCCGACCCGGCGCTCGACCACCCCGAGCTTGCCGAAGTCCTGCACCATCGCGTTGATGGCGGCCATGTAGTCGCGGGGCAGCCAGCGGAGCCAGGTCCGCCGGTTCTGGAACGCGGCCAGGCGGTCGGCGATCGGGCGGGTGGTGTCCATCACCACCTCGTAGTCCTCCTCGGCGAGCACGTGGTTGGGCACCCGGGCCGGCCAGAAGGTCGGCAGGTACGGGTCGTACGGGCCGAAGCCGAGCGAGACGCTGTACTCGTAGCCCGACCGGCAGCTCGCCGTGTCGGTCTGCCACGGCACCGCCATCCACCGGGTCAGGCCGCCCGGGCCCTGGGCGTGCAGCGGGCCGTCGAGGGAGAGCGCGAGCTCCGGCGTCAGCGTCTGGCCGTAGTCGGGCGGGGCAGGCGCCAGCGGGTCGCGGTGCCGCACCCGGAACGGGCTGCTGTACAGGGTGATGTGGCGCATCGGCCAGGTCAGCTCGCAGCCGGGGTGGAAGGCGTCGGCGAGGCAGAACGACAGGGCCGCCCGGTCGAGGGTCCCGGGCTGTTCGGCGAACGGGACGTCGTCGAGGGCGGCGGGCGGCGCGGCCGTCGGGTCGTAGTCGTCGGCGAAGTCCCCGCGGGCCCACCGCTGCAGGAGGCGGTACTGCAGCGCGGAGAGCGTCATGTGCTGGCGCACGGACTGGGGCGGCAGGTTCATCGCATCGCCGTAGACCGCAGGCCAGGGCACCGGCGACATGCCGTCGCGGTTGTAGTCGCGGACGGAGAGCCAGATCTGCCGGCGCAGCTCCCGCTGGACGGGCGAGGGGTCGGCCAGCGCGGCGACCCGGGCGGGGTCGAGGAGGTACTCGCGCCCGCCGAAGCCGAACTGGGTGGACAGGCCCTTGTTGACCCACTGCAGGCCGGACAGCCGGCGCAGCACGGGCAGCACGTCGCGGGTGAACGAGACCTGCTGCGGTTCGGGGAGCTGCCCGGCGCTGAAGAAGGAGTCGCGCACCAGGTCGTACATCGTGCGCACCGAGGCGAGTTCGGGCGCGTAGTTGGGGGGCGCGGTCACCACCCAGGCCGGCTCGACCGGGATCGGCCGTCCGTCGATGCTCACCTCGGCGGTGACCGGGCCGTCGGAGGTGTCGTCGTACCAGCCGTCGTTGTTGGCGAAGGTGTCGGCGGGGGTGCCGGTGGAGGAGGCCGAGACGCCGTGGCCGCCGAGGAAGACCAGCCGGCCGCCGTCGTCGGTGCGCAGTTCCCCGAGGTAGACCGGTTTGCCCATGAAGGTGCCGGTGTCGAAGCGGTACTCGGGTTTGTCGGAGCGGTTGCGGCCGCGCACCGAACGGGGGCCGGGGTCGATGACCAGGAGGTCCGTGCGCTGGTCGGCCTGGATCTTGGGGTTGCGCAGGTTGCTGTCGTCGGCCTGGTTCGCCTCCGGGATGTCGAGGGCGATCTGGAACTGGTACCAGGCCGCCTTCGCGTTGGCGACGTGTACGGTCCAGCGCAGGTCGGCGTTGTCGGCGGTCAGTTCGGCGACCGGCTCGCCGGCGGCGTTGTAGCCGTACACCCGGAACCGGACGCCCTGGCGCTTCAGGGCGCCGGTGACGTCCTTGTAGCTCCCGACCGGCAGCGGGGCCGGATCGTCGACCTCGGGGCCGAGGACGAAGTCGTCCATCGTGCTGTCGCCGACCCGGGCCACGCCGATGGCCGGGTGCACGGCGGCCCGGACGATCCGGGTGTCGCGGGCCGCCGGCGGGGTGATCTGCGGGCGGGCGGGGCCGGGCTCGGCCGTCGGGACGCCGTTCACGTCGCGGCGCTGTTCGGCCGAGGCCAGGTACACCGTCCTGCGCACCTCGGCGATGCTGCCCACCGGGGTGTGCTCGGCGAGAGCGTGCCACGGGTTGAGGGAGAGGTTCTCGCCGTACGCGGCCTGGCCGCGGGCCGTGACGTCCTGCTGCTGGAAGGTCAGCCGGGCCACCTTCACCGGGGCGCTCTCGGACTCCTCCCACCGCACCGTCGCCTGGTCCAGCGGCATCTTCTCGTCGTCGGTGCGGAACTGGAGCATCAGGTCGAAGGCCGCCGGACCGGCCTTGAGCCGGTGGACCAGGTCGGCGCCGAGGTAGGTGGGGTCCTCGTCGGGCGGTGTCGCCGCCGGGTCGGCCGGCTCGCAACCGGCGGGCACCAGCTTGTACTTGACGAAGCGGTCCGGTCCGAAGGCGTAGGGCAGGACGCCCCAGTAGGTGGCGGTCAGCACGCTCTGCTCGAACGTGGCCATCGCGTCGAGGATCCCGGCGGTGACCGGATGGGCTTCCAGGTACTTGTCGTAACTTCCGTCGATGACACCGGCCTTGGTGAACTCGCACATGTCCTGGGCGGTGTCGACGAAGAAGACGTCGAAGTTCTGCAGCAGCAGGTCCTGGGTGCCGGCCTCGGCGTAACCCTCCAGCAGCTTCGGGCCGGGCACGCCGAACAGCTTGATGCCGACGCCGAGGGTGGTCTTCAGGTCGGGAGCGCCGGGCACGGTGTCGCTGGAGAACCGCACCCAGGCGGGCAGGCCGCCGGCCTGGGTGCGGGCGCTCTCCAGGAACCCGACGCGCAGGTCCGACGGCAGGTCGTCGGTGACGGTGAGCGTGCCGCGGGCCACACCGTGCGGCTTGAGGAACACCGGCCGCTTGACGGGGTCCTGGCCGCGGGCCATCCGCACGCCCTGGGTCAGGTCCACGAACATCTGCTTCAGTGCGCCGGCCGCGTCCTCGGCGCAGCCGGGCAGGGGCGGCAGCCCCGCGGTGTCGTCGAAGGGCTCGGGGGTCCCGGTCATGTTGTGCTCCCGTCGGTGCGCTGGTGGAGGGGTCCAGGCCGGTGGAGCACCTCGGTCGACGTCGCGCGGCTTCCGGACCCCGGTCAATCGTGCACAGACCTTCGAGGGGCTGCGCGCCGACGTACGCCCGAAACGACCAGGCGGCGGGCCCGCTGCGCGCCGCCTCACTCCAACCGGCCAGCAGCGCTCGCCCGCCCCGGGGTCCCCCTGGCAGCGTCTTCGGTGACCGGCGCCGTCAGTGGCCCGGTCGGCCCGGCCGACTGCCCCGAGGAAAGGAAGGTCCATGACCGGAAGAGGATTCAGTGTCACCGTCCAGGGCGACCTGGAGGGGGACGTGCTGCAGCGGATCGGGGACACGGTGCGAAGGCTCGTCCTCGACCAGGTCGCCGAGCTCGACCTCGCGCCGCCGCTGCGCGAGGTGCCGCTCGGCGGGGCCGGTTCTGCCGGCGACGCGGTGGACGCGCTGCTGAAGCGGCCGGGGCCGATCGGGTTGCAGATGGAGCAGGAGTAGTAGTGACCGAGACCGAGGCCGGCCCGGCCCGAGCCGGGGCGACCTGCCCGAGCAGCCTGTGCGCCCCGGGCCACCTGCTGCTCGGCATCGTCCGGCAGGACGGCACCGTCGCCGCACTGCGCCCGCCGCTGACGGTGGACGCCGAGTTCACGGCCCGGGCCTCCGCCCCCGGTCTGCGCCCGCCCGAGGCACGGTTCCGCTTCGCCGGGCCCTGCGTCGAAGCGGCCTGCGGCCAGTGGGAAGGGTCCCGCTGCTCGCTCGGCGACGCGGTGGCCCATGCCGCGTACGAGGTGGGCGCGGACGACCCGGACGCTCCGCTTCCCCCGTGCGCCGTCCGCTCCACCTGCCGCTGGTGGCAGCAGAGCGGTTCCGCCGTATGCCGAGTCTGCGACCGGATCGTGCACACCACCAAAGCGCCCGCCGAGACCACCAGTTCGAGGACACTCTCGAAGCCTGGGATGTCTCCGTCCTGGCCCGGGTCTCCTCATGGCAGTGAGGAATGCACCGCTGATGCTTCAAGTCCCCGCGCGGCCGGATCGGGCCCTGTCGCCCGCGCGAGCGCCCCCGCGGCAGTCAGCGGAGTCACCGAAGGGCAATTTCATAACAGCCTGTCTTCACTATGAATACTCAGAGTGACTGCTATATGTGGGGACATGACACATGAACAGCACTCAGCGCCTCCCGGGCAGCGCCCGCGGCGCGTCCGGACGGCCCGGCTCGCCGCAGGGGCCCTGGCCCTGATGGTGGGCGCCGCAATGCCCCTGTGCCTGGACACCGGCACCCAGGCGCAGCCTCGGGCCGGCGGCTCGCCCCTGGTCAGCGAGACGTTCACCCAGGCCACCGCCCCGGAGTTCACCGGCGTGGGGTCGGCCTGTCTGACCGGCGCGCCGGCTGCCGCCGCGCCCGGCCCCGGGGACCATCCGCTGGGCGGCTGCCCGGGCGGCGTGGGCCCGGTGCCGCCCCCCGACGGCGAGCCGCACGGCTATCTGCGGCTGACGGACGCGTCCAACGACCAGGCCGGCGCGGTCCTCTACAACAACGCGCTGCCCGCCAACCAGGGCCTCGATGTCACCTTCGACCAGTGGCAGTACGGGAGCACGACCCCGGCCAACCCCGCTGACGGCATCTCGTTCTTCCTGGTGAACGGCGACGGTGCGCTGGCCCACCCCGGCGCCTTCGGCGGCAGCCTCGGGTACGCGCAGAAGCTTCCCGACGACGATCCCACCGCCACCTTCCTGCCCGGTGTGGACCGCGGCTACCTGGGCGTGGGGCTCGATGTCCTCGGGAACTACTTCGGCGACTGGGAGCACCGCGGCAACGGCTGCCCCACCCGCTCGCCCGCCGGGACGGCGTTCCGCGTCCCCGGTCCCGGGGCCAACATGGTCACGGTGCGCGGCCCGGGCGACGGGATCGAGGGCTACTGCTTCCTGACCGCCACCACCAGCAACTTCAGCACCACCGCACCCTGGCCGTCGACGCTCCCGGGCACCCTGCAAGGGCCGCTCACCGCGCTGCCCCCGGGGGCCACCCCCGCCCAGGCCGAGACCGCGCTCGAACCCTCGCGCCGCCGGGTCCATGTCGAGCTCACCCCGACGCCTGCCCCGGTGCTCACCGTGTCGGTCGACTTCAACGACGGCACCGGCTCCCACCAGGTGCTCAGCACGCCCGCCCCGCAACCGGTGCCCGCCACCTACAAGTTCGGGTTCGCGGCCTCCACCGGCCTGTTCACCGACGTGCACCTCATCCGCAACGTGGTGGTGAGCAGCAACCAGCCGCTGCCGCAGTTGAACCTCGTCAAGCAGGTCCGGCAGCCGCTACCCGGTGACCTGGTGGCCGGGACACGGGTGCCGTACGACTTCGTGGTCACCAACTCCGGCGCCACGGACATCACCGGCCTCGCCGTCAACGACCCGAAGGTCGGCCCGGTCTCGTGCCCCACGACGACGCTCGCGAGCGGCCATACGGTCACCTGCACCGCCACCTACACCGTCACCACCGCCGACGTGACCCACGGTTCCATCGACAACACGGCCACCGCGACCGGCACCTCGGGCGGCCAGCCGGTCTCCTCGCCGCCGTCCTCGCAGAGCGTGCCGATCGAACGGCCGCCCGGCCTCGCCATCGAGAAGCAGGCGCAGACGCCCGGCCCCTACACGGTCGGGCAGACGGTCACCTTCCGCTACACCGTCCAGAACACCGGGGGCACCGAGCTGACCGGCCTCCACGTGACCGACGACCACGTCGCCAACATCACCTGCCCCTCGACCACGCTCGCCCCGGCGGAAAGCCCGGGCGACCGCACCACCTGCCACGGCACGTACACGATCACCGAGAACGACGCCACGGCCGGCTCCGTCACCAACACCGCCACCGCCACCGGCACGGCGAACGGCCAGCCGGTCACGTCCCCGCAAACCCAGCTGACGCTGCCGATCGGGGCGCCGCACCTCACCCTGAAGAAGCGGGTCCTCTCGCGCGGCCCCTTCGCCGTCGGAGACACGGTGGAGTACTCCTACACGGTCACCAACACCGGCAGCACCGACCTGCACGGCGTGCTGGTCGACGACGACCGCATCGCCGACGTCAGCTGCGCCGCGACCACGCTGACGCCCGGGGCCGGCACCACCTGCCACGGCACCTACACGATCACCCTGGCCGACATCGAAGCCTGCAAGACGGCCCACAACCGCGGCGGCGGCGAGAAGGGCTGCGACATCACCAACGTGGCGTTCGCGGCGGCCACCGACCCGCACGGGAACCCGATCGTCAGCGAACCCGCCAAGGCCACCATCACCGTGGGAGAGAAGAAGGACTCCTACTGCCACAAGCACCCCGGCCACGGCCACTGCCGCAAGGGACTCACCGAGCCCGCGCCCGACCAGGAAGACGACTGACGACACCTCGCCACCCCCGGCCCTCGCGCCCCCTTCCCTCATCGTGTGTTCAGGCGCCGCTTCGTCTAGAGTCCGGGCCGGTCGGCGTTCCACCCCTTCGGTAGGGCCTCGTCGCAGAAGACGCAGACGAAGTCCTCCTCGCGCACGATGTTGAGTTGCCGGCAGGACGGGCAGCGGCGAAATACCATCTCGTGCGTGAAGCCGGACGGGCGAACGACCCTGGCCTGGTCCAGGGCGCCGGCGACGGCCGGCCACGAGCTGACGTCCGGGCAGTAGTCGGTCGACTGGTTGCCGACCTCGTCGACCGCCCACCGCCCGGACCCCTCTCGGAAACCGATCTCACCGGCGCCCAGGACCATGTCTCCACCGGCACACACCACGTGCTCACCGCGGCGCAGGGCCTCGGCCCGGCCTGATCGACAACGAAGGTGAAGGGCTCGGACAACACGCTCCCCGGTTCCACCACGTCGGTGTGTTCTCCGGGTGTTCGGAGATCTGCTGCTGACGTCGTCGACCCCGACGCGGCCCAGTCTGAGCTAGGTTCTCCCCATGGCAGACATAGACCCGCTGGTACCTGTCCTTGCCGGGATGGTTGTCGACAGCGTCTGGTTCCTCGACAGCTGCGACGACGACGAAGTGGATCCCGACTCCGCGGTGAGGATGCTGGAGAGCGTGGCCTCGGTGCTCAAGGGCCTGCCGTCCGAACAGCTCGACCGGTTCCTGGTGGTGCTCAGGAGTCTGGCCGAAGTGGAGCCCGAGCCCAGTCGGCGGGAGTTCTTGGAGGCGTTCCCCTTCACCTGCGGCTTGGTCGAGGAAGAGTCCTGCGCAGTCGAGACGTCTCCTGGCACGCTGGTGGCATGAAAGGTTTCCAGGACCGAGAGCCGATTGATTCGCTCGTTGCCGCGGACTCTCCCTCATGGAGCGTCGGGGCCGCTGCAGGGCGTCGGCTGGCGGTAGTACCTCATATCGAGGACGTCGCCGAAGTCCTCCACCGCCTTTTGCTCGATGTTCAAGACACCGGAGTGACCTCGGAGACAGCCGTGGCCTTGTTGGTACGTGAGGACCTACCGGGTCTACGCGCCGTGCTCGCCGCCCTAGCCAACGCGACCAACCAGGGAACCGCTGACCAGCTCAGCGCAGAGCTTGACTGTGATCTGCGCTGGATGACCGGCAACGGCATGACCGAGCTCATCCGGCAACTCAAGACGCTGACGTCGGACGCAGATTCAGGGGTTCGCGACGAGGCCCAACGGCGACTCTCACTCCTACGACAGAACAACTGATCTGCGGTGGTCCGTCACCACTGGCGCAAACCGCCGTCGGCCCACCTTCGGTGACACGCGGTCCAGGTTCCCTGGCACAGGTCAGGGGGCGTTCAAATGTACGCAGCTGAGGAGAGCGAAGGCCGTAGGCCGACGCTGGGTCTGATGACGGCACCGACGCCACCTCGCCGTGTGCGCACTCACTGGCTTCCCTGTCTCCGCGCTCCGGTCCGGACCGGGGCCGGTGTGGATCGTGTCCGTGTCGATGGCGTGGGGGAGCACAGCGTCGGCGGGTTCGGTGTTGTCGGATTCCGTGAGGCCCGCCGTTCCTGTCGACTCCTTCGGTTCCGTCGGGACCGGAAATTCTTCGGTGTGTTCCCGTCCGTGTAACCCCGTTCAGGGCTCCGGGACAGGAAGATTTCCTGTCCCGCATGTCGGTGCCGGCACCGCAGGGGGCTTGTGAGACGAAGCCAGTCCGGCTGCTGCTCCGTTCGGCGCCGGGTTTCCGAGGGCGCAGGCCCGTTGGGCTGTTCGCAGGCGCTGGTGGCGACGGCGGTCGCGCCACCATTCCAGCCGGTCGTGTGAGGCCTGGGGGAAGACGGCGTTGAGTACGGTCCAGGCCCCGGCAGGTGCGGCAAGGAGCAGGATCGCCCACCAAGGGGTGTGGTCGTGGAGCAGGAGGACCGGTGAGATGACACCGGCGGTCCCGGCCAGGGGCAGGGTTCGGTTGCGTTTGTCCACCTGAAGCCTCTCTCTCCTCAACGACGGCGGGGGTTGCTCGTCCCGCGTGTGACAGCGTTCCTTCACCGAGTCAGGGGCGAGGCAGTGTTGTCCTGTTGTGTGCCCCGGGTGGAGAGGTCTCTTCCACCGTGGTGGAGAGGGATGGAAGGTGTCGTCGGTTGCTCAAATCCATCGTCGAAGGGGTTGTCGATGCTGAGGGACTACTCGGTGAGGTCGCTGGCGAGGAACTCGCCGGCCTGCCGCCAGCTGTTCCGGCGGTGCCCGCCGCCCTGGCGCGCTGTGTCCCGGGGTGCTGGGCCGGTTGGGTTGACCACCTGTTAGCGTGCGCGAATGGAAGATCTGGGAGCTGTGGTTTGGCCGCCTGAGCCGGTCAGGACCGGGAGGCTCGTGCTCCGTGAGTCCGAGGTCCGGGACCGTGCGGCGTTCATCGAGCTGCTCGCCTCGCCGGAGGTGCACGCCTACCTCGGTGGCCCCCGGCCGCGTGACGAGCTCGAGCGCGAGATGCCCGGGGCGCCCGAGCGGTGGCCCGGGAGTTTCGTCGTCGAGCTCGACGGATCGATGATCGGCCAGATCCTGCTCAGGAGGGCGACGGGGCACCGCCGTCCGGCTGCCGCGGGGAAGATCGATCTCGGCTACCTGTTCCTGCCGCGGGCGTGGGGACTCGGGTACGCCGCCGAGGCCTGCGCGGCGGCACTCGGCTGGCTCGCCGAAGCGCTTCCCGGCGAGCCGGTGGTGCTCACCACCCAGAGCGCCAACATGGGCTCGATGCGTCTGGCGGCGAAGCTGGGGTTCACCGAGGTGGAGCGGTTCGAGGCCTGGGGCGCCGAGCAGTGGCTCGGCATGCGCTCCCCGGCCACGCCGTCCGATTGAGCCTGCGTCGCAACCGCCGGGGAGCACCCGCCCACCTGTGCGGAGGGAGGCCTGCAACCGCGACCTGCCCGCGTGGATGCCGTCCGTCACCTCGGCGCATCCGTCGCTGCGGACCGTCCCGCCGCCCGTCGCCGTGCCCGCTGTCTCGCGTCGAGTGGGCCCGTCCGTGAGAAAAAGGCTAATGCAGGCCGGTGCGCCGTCCTCGGCGGAGCCAAAGCCGAAGCCGGTTGAACCGGTGGAGCGTCACGTGTGTGCCCTGACGCTCCTGGGGGGCTCGGTGCCGTGGGCGCGGATTGCCGTAGTCGGTCCAATCGAAGGGGACCGTGCCCAACGCCTCGCCTGCCGTCTGACAGTCAGATCGGGAGTGCCGTCGACGACGCGGCGCCCGTCGAGGCCTTCGCCATCAACCTGTCGCCGGCCTCGGGGCTGTCCCGCCACTTCCGTCAGCCCGGCAGCGGAGACGTGTCGGTGGGGCCTGAGACACTCTGGTCCGTGCCGATCAAGGGATACGACTACGGCCCGCTGGTCGCAGGTGAGGGGCTGCTTCAGCGCGCCGGATTCTGGTCCAATCATCTGCTGGCCATGTGCCGGTACACCTCGTGTGAGACCCAGCCAGCACCCGAGTGGTTCGGCGACGACGGCGCCGACACCGACGTCCTGGCCGAAATCCTCCTGGACGACCAGGCCTGGCCGACGTTCCGCATCCCGTTCCAAGGCGGTCACAGCGCCGTCGTCGTCTACCGGAACCTCATCGGCGACTTCGGGATCGACTACCTGCTGACCCAACCGGCTTGGCCCCGGACAGTGAGCCTGTCCAGTTTTGACGGCGACTGGTACGGTCCGGGCCTGTCCTGGCGCGACATCCTGTACACCGCCGAGACGCCGGACCTGACCGCACCCTGCGTGCACGACACCGCGGCCCGCCTCGTGCTTCTGCTGCCGCTGCTCGCCGCCGACGAGTTGCCGCCGGAAGCGCCGGCGCGCGTGAACGCTGCTCTCACGGCCATCGGAGCACCCGAGGACTCTGCCCAGGACACGGCTGACCACCTCCTTCGGAACAGACGGCCCGCAGCCAGGCGCCGTGGTGGTGCTGACTCTCCGCTGAGCGGTCGCAGCTACCGGCACACTGAGCCCGGCTCAGATGAATCGGCGGTGTTGTGGGCGCTCGACCAACGACGTGTCAATGACCGGCGTTGGCGACCGCGGCCCAACGCCGTGATCACCGCCCTCGGCGCGCCGACGAAGCCCCGCCCCGCAGCTCCACCTGACCCGAACGCAAATCCCGATCCTTCGGAGGGGCCGCCGAGTTCATGCCCGGCATCGTTCTCGACCGGCTGTTCTGTCGGTGGCGGCGGCTAAGGTCCGTATGCCTGTCCGCCGTCCGAAAGAGATGCCTCAATGGTCCGTGTCACACCGCCGCGCCGGGTGGATATCGCCGCGGCCTTCCCGGAACTGGTGCCGTTGGCGCGGCAGACGGCGCGCCTGCACCCACGGTTGGGCGAGCCGACCGTCCACGACAGTTCGGTCGGGGGCCCGTTGCTGTGGCCGGCCGGTGAGCCGTGGCCGGTGTGCGAGGGCCCGCATCCGGAGGAGGACGAGGGCGATCTGCCGGTGTCGCTGGCGGACGTCCGGCGGCGCCGGGAGCTCTATGAGAAGGGCTGGGCCGACGGCAGTCCCACCGACCAGGAGCGGGCTGCTCTGGACGCGACGCGCGCGGGACATCCATGGACCCGGAACCCGAACGCCCTGCTGCCGGTGGCCCAGCTCTACGCGCGCGACATCCCCTCGCTGCCGTGCCCTGAGGGCGCGGACATGCTGCAGGTGCTGTGGTGTCCGCTGAACCACGAACCGTCGTGGATGCCCGCGGCCAGGGTGGTGTGGGGCTCCTCCGCGCAGGTCGACGCGCTGCTGACCGATCCGCCGCTGCCGGCTGACGTGGAGAATTACGGCAACTACGTGCCCGAGCCGTGCGTGCTGCACCCGGAGGTGGTGACGGAGTGCCCGGCGCCGCTGGAGCTGGAGGCCGACCTCGCGGGCCGGATCGGGGACTGGTGCGAGCGGGAGTTCACCGGCACCGATCCGAGGTACCGGTACGCCGAGGAATTCCGGGCCTACTACCAGTACGAACTGTCGGTCGCCCCTGGCTGGAAGGTCGGCGGTTGGGGGCCGTGGAGCTTCCGCGATCCGTCGGTGATCCGGTGCACCGCTTGCGAATCCGCCATGGTGCCGTTGCTGACGATCGCTTCCGGCGTTCTGGACGGCAGCGGCTGGGACCCGGTCGAGGACCGCGACGCGGACGGCGACATCGGCATCCAGATCGGGCGGAGCTACACATGCAGCTCTACTACTGCCCGCTCTCCTTCGAGCACCCGTGCCGGGAAGTCATGCAGTAACGGCCTTGGGTGAAGTCGGGGTCGGGGCGTGGCTGTTGGCGGTTCGACCGGTGGGTGAGCAGCAAACGGCGTCGCGGGCGAGGACGAGTTCGGCGCTTGTCCGGCGGCGGCGGCGGGCCGGGCGTCGTGCGGAGCGGTCGGAGAGCAGGCGTCACAACTCACCCAACCCGTGCGGCCCTTCCACCGTCACGGTCCCACCAGCACCGGGACCGTTCATCCCAAGGCCGCTAATCCGCCTCGCGGTCCCAGGGCGGCAGCTCGGTGGTCGCAGGCTGTCCGAGGTGGTCGCGCAGTTCGTGTCTGCCCAGATCCGTGAGGGCGAGGGCGCGGGTGGTTCCGATCCGGGTCAGCCACCCGGCGGCCAGGGCGTGCCCGCAGATGGCGGCGCCGACGGCCCCTCCCAGGTGCGGGCGCCGTTCGGTCCAGTCCAGGCAGGCGCGTACCAGCGGTCTGCGGGAGGCGTCGGGCAGTGCGATGCCCAGGTCGTGGAGCCAGGCCGCCCCTTCGGCGGTGAGCGACGGATCGGCTCCCCACTCCAACAGGCCGCGGCCGGCCATCGAGTCGGTGACGGCCAGGCCCAGTTCTCCGGCCAGGTGGTCGTAGCAGAGCCGCGCGCGAGCCAGGGCCCGCTGTCGCCCTGAGCCCGACAGCGAACGCGGCCTGGGGGTGTGGCGCGGCGCGAGTGCGGCGAGGCTCTCGATCAGGGCCATCACGCGCGGATCGGCCATCCGCAGGTAACGGTGGCGTCCGTGGCGTTCCTCGACGAGGAGTCCGCCACGTACGAGCACGTTCAGGTGCTCGGTCGCGGACGAGGCCGCGACACCGGCATGGCGGGCCAGTTCCGTGGCCGTCCAGGCCCGGCCGTCCAGCAGGGCCAGGCAGAAGTCCGCCCTGGTGCCGTCGGCCAGCAGCCTGGCCACGGCGGCCAGGTCCACGCCGACGTCCTGGCCCTCGCGTTGATGGTCCATGTCCCCGATTGTCGCCGATCTCGCTTCGGGCTCGGGCGAAGCGTCCACGCCCTAACGTCCCGTACCGGCCGAGGCCACCGCGCCCCGCGCCCTGTGCCCTGCGCCCGCACACCGTCCGCCAACCGCCCTGGGAGCCTCATGCCCGCCACCGACAGCACGCCATCGAACCTCCGGCCCGGCATCGGCCTCACAGTCACCGACGCCCCGAAGCCCACCGACGTATCGCTCATCTCCGACGCCCTGGACCGGTTCAACACCGACTCGACGGCCGTCGACGACCGCCGCCCGCTGGCCGTCCTGGTGCGTGACCGCGTGACCTCCCAGGTGATCGGTGGCCTGACCGGTCGCACCTCACTCGGGCTGTTCTTCCTCGACCTGTTCTTCCTGCCGGCCGAGTTGCGCCATGGCGGCCTGGGCAGTGAGATCCTGCGCCGGGCCGAAAGCGAAGCCCGCGCACGCGGCTGCCGCACGGCGGTCCTGTACACGATCAGCTTCCAGGCTCCCGGCTTCTACGCGAAGCACGGCTGGCGACGCCTGGGCGAAGTCCCGTGCGATCCGCCGGGCACCAGCAGGGTATTCATGACCAAGGACCTCGACCCGCCGTCGGCCCCCTGAATCCGCAGTACCGCGGTGCTGCATGCCGTGTTCTGCCCGATCCTCAAGGACGGCAG
>NZ_JBHWIR010000192.1:0-13515 GCF_042731835.1 Kitasatospora sp. NPDC059817
CTCCCCCGCCCACCCCCCTCGCCGCGCCCTCCCGCCCCCCCCCTCCTGCTCCCTGTCCCCCCCGCCCCCTTTATCCCTGTTCGACGGCGGTTCGCGACCGGTCGCGCGAGACCGTCGTCTCGCTCGACCTCGGGTCACAGGTCCCGAAGCCAACGGTTGGCCTGCTCTGGGGTGGGGGAGTGGACGAAGCCGTAGCGTTGACCGAGCGACTTCGCGCCGGCCGGGGTTCCCATGTTCGTCTCGATCCGCGTGAATCCCGCTTCGCGCAGCGTTTGGAACATCCGCTCCACGAAGGTGTCGATCATCGCTCGCCGGTGGTCTCGGTCGAGTTCCGGAACCGAGAAGAACCAGCCGATATCGGTTGCCTCCTGGCCTTCTTCGCGTTCCGTCGGGATGCAGAAGAAGCCGCCCATGAGTTGCCCTGAGCCGTCCAGTGCCACCAGGTGTTTGATGCCGGGGCCGAGTGTGCCGTGGACCGCGGCACGTGTGAAGTCCACGGGGTTGTCGATCGTGTAACCGGCGTCATTGAATGGCGAGTCCTGGAACGTGCGACGCAGCGTCGTCTCGATGTCGTCCCATCGGGCCTTCATGAAGTGCTCGTCCACGAGCTTGATCTCCATGTGCGCCTCCGTGCGGTGAGTACCTCGTGTGCACCGACGAACCGCTGGCCAAGGTTCACGACCATGATGACAACGCGTGGAGCTGCCCGCGATCAGGCATCCGCCGAATGGCTGACGCGGGTCGAGGTCCGGCCTTGCGGCCGTGCCCGCGCGAGTTGCACGGCGACGCGCCGGAGGTTCACTCGCACGAGTGATTGTGATGCTTAGTGACTTCGGCGCTTCGGGGTGATTGGCCTGTTCGTGTAGCTGACTGACGGTCATTTGCGCGCTATGCCGTAGGTATGCGATATGTGGATGGGGGCGGGCTGACGGCGAAAGGTCGCCAGCGTCGCGAGGTGGTGCGGCTGGAGGCCGCCGGGTTGTTTGCTGATGGGCTGGGGCCGCCGGAGGTTGCCCGCAGGTTGCGGGTGAGTTCGAAGTCGGCCTACCGGTGGCGCCAGGAGTGGATGGAGGGCGGGGTGGCGGCCCTGGCCTCACGAGGCGCGAGCGGTCGGCGTTGCAAGCTGTCCGCGCGCTGCCAGGAGAAGCTGGCCGCCTACCTGGAGCAGGGCCCGGCCGCTCACGGCTGGGACGAGGACCATGTGTGGACCGGCGGGCGGGTGGCGACGCTGATCGGCCGGAAGTTCCATGTGTCCTACAGCGTCTCGGGTGCCACCCGCCTGATGCACCGGCTCGGCTTCAGCCCGCAGGTCCCCGCGCGGCGGGCCGCCGAACGCGACGAGCGGGCCGTGACCGCGTGGCAGGAGGTGACCTGGGCGGAGGTAAAAGCACCAGGGCGGCCTGCGACGGCTGGATCTGCTTCGAGGACGAAGCAGGGTTCACCCGCAGACCGCCCAAGGGGCGCACGTGGGGCCGGCGTGGCATCACCCCGGTCGTGAAGGTCTCCGGCCGCGGCTCCGGACGGGTCTCGGTCGCCGGACTGCTCGCGATGCGCCCGGGCTCCCGGACCCGACTGTGCCACCGGCTGCGGCGCCACAGCGGGCGCAAGGGCGAACGCCGCAGCCTGTCCGAGCGCGACTACATCGGTCTGATCGACGGAATGCACCAGCTGGTCAGGGCGCCGATCGTGCTGGTCTGGGACCGGCTCAACACTCACGTCTCCTATGCCATGCGCGACTTGATCAGCGCACGGGGCTGGCTGACGGTGTTCATCCTGCCCGCATACGCACCCGAGCTGAACGCGGTCGAGTACCTGTGGGCCCACGTGAAGCACGGCCTCGCGAACCTCGCCAGCGTCGCCCTCGATCGACTTGCCACGCTCGTCCGCAATCGACTCAAACGTCTCCAGTACCGCCCCGACGTCCTCGACGGCTTCCTCACCGGAACCGGACTCTCCCTCGACCTACCACCCTGAAAAGCCGAAGTCAGATACCACCAGCCGTAACCGCGCTGACCGGCTACCCGATCCGGCGCCGCATCTGCAGGACTATGACGACGGTTTCGCCGTCCTCGGGCAGCTCGTCACCGAGCGCGAACCTGACCTCGGTGACCGTGGCGGTCGACTCGAAGGCATACAGGTCCTGAGCGACGTAGTCGTTCTCCACGACGGCCAGCAGGTCGTTGCCGAGCACCGACTGCCCAGGCTCCACCAGGAGTTGGGTCACGCGCATCGGCCCGCCGTACGGCGACGGGTCTGCGGTGAGTTCCATCGGCCCGAGGTCGAGCCAACGGGGCGGCGTCGGCAGCGTGCCGATCCGCCGCTCGATCTCGCCCAGAGCCCCGTCCGCAGCCTGGGCAGTGCGGTCGTCCGAGGTGAGCCCCCGCAGCAGCGGGGCGACGGCGCGGACATCACCCAGCCGACCCAGCGCGTTGCACGCGGCGTACCGCACATCCGAGTCCTCGTCGTCCAGACAGCGAGCGATCGCCTCATGGTGATCGGCTGTCCCGCGCTCGGCCAGACCGCGCAGCGCGTCCTTGCGGGTGTGCGGGCTGTCGGAGCCCAGGCCGCGTTCGAGGATCGGCAGCATGCGCGGGTCCTCGACGCTCGACCACGTCGACACGACCACCGACTCCAGCGAGGCGTCGTCCGCCAGAGCGCCGAACAGCGCGTCCGGGAAGGCACGGACCAGGACACTCCTCAGATCACCGACGGCTTCCCAGGCCTGCTTGCTGTTCGCACGATCGCCCTCCAAGGCGCGCCAGTCCAGATCAGCCTGGCCAGCCAACATGGCGAGCATCCGCCGCAGACTCGCCGGTCCCGCGGCCACCAGCCGATCGAGCGCCGCATGTTGGCCGCCGACGTACTGCACGATGAGGCTGTCGATCTCCTCGAACTCCCGGCTCATGTCCAGCACCCTAGTCGACGCCACCGTCACTGATCGGCTAGCAAGCCCATCACCCCGAAGAGCTGAAGTCAGTAGTGCATAAATGGACACTCAAGGTATTCGAGGGCTCGTGGGGGCTCTCCCGGCGCGAGGGGGGCCGTCATGGCTGCAGTCGAATCCTCCTCCATCGAGGTGCCGCGGATCGCGAGCAGTTCGCAGCTCGCCGACCGGGACCAGGGCCTCGCGGCGATCGGCGGCAACGGCGGCGCCGTGTGGCGGGGGTGGTGGACGTGGACCCCGGGGAACGGGACGTTCAACCTCCAGATCGCCTGGAACGCCATCGGGATCGACTCGACGGTCGTCATCACGGCCTCCGAGATCGACGGCAACGGGCACCGGTTCGTCGGTGCGGCGCCCTTCCAGGTGTCGAGCATCGCCCCCGGCAACGGTGTGGTGACGTTCAAGATCAACATCGGTTGGGGCAGTGCGCTGCCGATGCGCACCGACGTCGTGGTCTTCAACTGAGCACCGTTCCCCGGCCGCCCCGGCTGCCCCGGTCACGCAGGCCTGGGGCCGCACCGATCCGCTGACAACCGGCACGAACCGCCCCCCGGGGGGGGCCGGGGGGGCCCCGCCCCGCCACGGGGCGCCCGTTTTCCCGCAGGAGCCGGTTCCGCCGACAGGGCCCAGCCGAGCCCGGGCTGTCTTCCGGGCGGCAGATAGTGGCGGCACGAACTTCCTTCGCGTTGCGATGCTCTCAGGTCGAGTGGGGATGTGCTCCACTTAATCGTCACACTGTGTAGTCAATCGGATGTCTGATGTCGTGCAAGGCTGTCGGGAGCTCCTGGCATCGCTCCCATCCTGTCTCTCGGTCTCTCGGGAAGGTTCGTGAGGCTTACGGATTCGGCCCGGCCGGAGCGGCCCTTCGCGACGCGCTCCCCACGACACCGTGAAGGGGCCCCCGCGCAGAGACACCCCGCCTACCCAGGCGGCACTCCACAACGGTGACGGCGCACGTCGCCGACAACGACCGCGAACAGGAAGACCCATGAGAAATCCGCTGTCCGCCAGAGCTTCGGCTATCGCCGCGGCGAGCGTGCTCGTCTGCTCGGTGTTCACAGGCATCGGCGCAGCACCGGCCGGGGCCGTACCCGCCGGCCGGGCCCTCGCCGCGCAGGTGGCGTTCTGGGCGGGGCAGGAGGTCCAGCCGTGTCTGGCGGAGGACCCGCTGACCTGTCCGCGGGACCTCAGCGCGTTCACCGACACCGTGTGGAACACCCTGGCCGCCGGCCACAGCCCGCTCTACCTCGACCTCGTGTACGGCTCGGACTTCGGCCCCGCGCTGCCGGGCGAGAACCAGCGCACCGACGCTCTGGCCCTGGTCGAGCAGGCGAACACCCGCGGCGTGCCGGTCAGCGCCTGGATCACCGTGCCGCTGTCGGACGGCACCTTCGACACCGAGCAGAACGCCGCCCTCGTCCAGAGCGCCGTCGAGGATTTCCACGTCTGGTCGCTCGCCCACGACCTCCAGTTCTCCCAGGCCGTACTCGACCTGGAATCCCCCACCGGCGACCAGGCCGTGGCCCAGGCCCTCACCCAGAAGGACCTGACCGGCTTCAACGCCCTGCTGAACGCCAATAGCCTCGACCCCGCCGCACAGTGCCGCGCGATCCACACCTACGCCGACACCATCGCCTGGGCGCACCAGAACGGGATGCGGATCTCGGGCTCGCCCGTGCCCTACGCGCTGGACGACCTCGACAACGGCAGCATCGCCCTGCAGGCCGCGCTCGGCATCACGGCGTTCCCGCCGACCGGCTACGACCAGTACTTCCTTCAGGCCTACCGCGCCTTCGGGATCGACCTGGGATCCGGCTACGTGGCGTCCTACTTCACCGACATCCAGCGCTACTTCGGCACCGCGGGACAGGTCACCATCGGCAATGCCGGGATCCCGCCGTACGACAACCTCACCACCGTCGTCGACGACATCAGAATGCTCACCGGCCTCGGTGCCACCACCATCCCGGTGTTCGACCTCGAAGGCACCGTCAAGGCCTTCGGCGCCGACGGCGTGAGCGCCCTCGTCCAGGCCGGCCACAACCCCATGACCGGCAGCGAACTCACCGCCGCCACCCAGATGTCCGTGACCGGCGCCGCCGCACGCGCCCTCTTCCACACCCTCGACACGGCCGCCACCACCGCAACCCCCCTCACCACCGGACAGCAGCCCAACCCCTACCCCGGTGCCTGCATGTAGTACCGGCACCGGTCCGTGGGCAGTGGGGCGCTGACGGCTCGCAACGGCTGCCGGAAGTCCTGATCCCGGAGCGTGGGTGAGGTGCGGCTCAGACGGACACCGGGCCCGCCGCAGCGGGCCCGGTGTCCGGTGATGCGAGGAGTCGGCGCAGAGCGAGGACAATGTCCCAGGGCGACGCGCCGCCGCGGGTCACGCGGTGACCTTGGCGACGAAGGCGGCGAGGTTGGCCGCGGTGCGGCGGATCTTCTCCTCGACGGTGAGCGACTCGTGCAGCCGGGTGCCGGTCTCCCGTTTGCCGCGCACGTAGAGCGAGCAGGCGAGGTCGCTGCACATGTAGGCGCCGACGGAGTTGCCCTGCTTGCCGGCCTTCCCGGCCAGGGGCGCGACCAGCAGCGAGACGCCTCCGGTGTGGGTGGTCACGCACAGCGAACAGATGCTGCGGCGGGCCTGCCAGGAGGCGGCGCCGGAGGAACGCAGCGCGACCGCCACCACGCGGCCGTCCGACTCGGCGGCGAGGTAGGCGCGATCGGGCGCCTGCGGGTCGCGCCACCCGAGGAAGTCCAGGTCGCCCCAGGGCTGTTCGGCCAGGTCGCGGGGGATGTGCAGTCGCTTCGCCTCGCCCTTGGTGCAGTTCACGAAGGCGGCACGGATCTCTTGCTCGGTCAACGGCTTCATAGGATCCAACGTAAATTACCTAGGACCATTAGGCAAATGTATAATGGCCTCAGTCGATCGGAGGGAAGGCCATGGCGCGCGTAGGACTGAACGCGGAACGACTCACCCGGGCGGGAGCGGAACTGGCCGACGAGGTCGGCTTCGACAAGGTCACGGTCTCGGCGCTGGCGCGACACTTCGGCGTCAAGGACGCGAGCCTGTACTCGCACGTCAAGAACTCCCAGGACCTCAAGACCAGGATCGCCCTGCTCGCACTCGAGGAACTCGCCGACCGGGTCGCCGCCGCCCTGGCCGGACGCGCCGGCAAGGACGCCCTGGCCGCCTTCGCCAACGCCTACCGCGACTACGCCCGCGAACACCCCGGTCGCTACGCCGCCGCGCAGCTCGAACTCGACCCCGAGACCGCGCGCGCCAGCGCCGGCGTCCGGCACTCCCAGATGACGCGCGCGATCCTGCGCGGCTACGACCTCGCGGAACCCGACGAGACCGACGCCGTCCGGCTGCTCGGCAGCACCTTCCACGGCTACGTGGCCCTGGAACGGGCCGGGAGCTTCCAGCACACCCCGCGCGGCACCGAGGACACCTGGGCGCGCATCCTCGACGCCCTCGACGCACTGCTGCGCAACTGGCCGGCGGCCTGACCGCCCGCTCCGCGCGGCTCCGTGCGGATCCGTCGGCCGGGGCCGGCCCCGGGGTGCGGCCAGGTGACCGTTCCCGCCCGGGACTGCGGGCGGCGGAGCCCGTCCGGCGGGAGAATTGAGGTCGACCAGGCCGCCCGGGCCCTGTGCAGCGGCGGGAGGAAGGTGGTCCGTGAACGTCGTGCTGAGCGAGGTGGCGCCGCTGGCCCTGGCCATCGCGTTGTCGCCGTTGCCGATCGTGCCGGCGCTCCTCCTGCTGTTCACTCCCCGGCCCAGGGCCACGGCCGGAGCCTTCCTGGCCGGGTGGGCGGCCGGAATCCTCGTGGCGGCGTCCGCGTTCACGGCACTCGCGGCCGTCATCGAGACCCGCGAGGAGACCCCCACCTGGGCGTCCTGGACCAAAGTCGTCCTCGGCGCGGTCCTCGTCCTGCTCGCCGGGCGGCAGTGGCTCTCCGGCGGCAAGAAAGGGACCCCGGCCTGGATGCGGAGCCTCACGGATGCCACGCCGGCCAAGGCCCTGCGGCTGGGTCTCCTGCTGTCGGGGGCCAACCCGAAGACCATCCTGCTGTCCGCGGCGGCAGGGCTGACCATCGGCTCCGCCGAACTGGGTCCGCCCCGTACGGTCATCGCCGTGGCGGTGTTCACCGCGCTCGCCGTCTCCACCGTCGTGCTTCCCGTGCTGCTCCACATCGCGCGGGGGGAGCGTGTCCTCACTCCGCTGGGCAGGGCCAGGACCTGGCTGGAGACCCATAACAGCACCGTCACCGCTGTGGTCCTCGCCGTGATCGGGGTGCTCCTCGTCATCGACGGTGCCAGCGGGCTGTGACCGGCGTGAGGGCCGCCTCGACGGCGGTCCCGCTCACCTGGACGGATGAGGGCCTGGGGCGGCTGCTGCGGCTGCTGCGGCTGGTCAGGCGTCCGGGACGACGGCGACCGGGCAGCGGACGTGGTGGATCGCGGCGTGTGCCACCGGGCCGAGGTGCGCGCCGAGAGGCATCCGCCGGACGTGGCGGCCGAGGACGACCAGCCGTGCCGTCTCCGACGCTTCCACCAGGACGATGGCGGCGTTGCCCCGGACGAGTTCGGACGTCACGGTCACCTGGGGGTAGCGGGCCAGCCAGAGGGCCAGGACGTCGGCGAACTGCTTCCGCTCGGAGGCGGACAGCTCCTTCTCCAGCCCTCCGATGGCGTCGAACGCCATGTACTCGCTGCCGGCCGGCGGCGCCCAGACGTGGACGATCCGCAGGGGGGCCGAGCGGTGGGCGGCCGCCTCGAAGGCGAACGCCAGGACGTCGTCCGGCGGATGTACGAGGTCGACGCCCACCAGGACGGGGTCGGTGGCGGCGCCCTGCTCGCCCTCACCGGCCCGGACCAGCACCACCGGGCAGGTGGCCCGGCGCAGCACCTCCTGGCTCACCGAGCCGACCAGGAAGCCGCGCACGGGCCCCAGCCCCCGGGAGCCGAGCACGAGCACGGCGGAGGTCCGGCCGGCGGCCACCAGCGCCTTGGCCGGGTCGTCGGGGACCTGGCGGGAGGAAACCTGGAGGCCGGCGTGCGCGGCGCGCAGCTCCGCCTCGCGGGCGGCCAGGGCGTCCCGGCTGCGGTTGTACACCTCGTTGGTGCCGACCGAGTCCCGCTTGGGCCAGGGCCAGGCCTGGAGGAGTTCGAGGGCGAGCCCGCGGCGCAGCGCCTCCCGGGCGGCCCACGCGGTGGCGGCGAGGCTCTCCGGCGAACCGTCGAAGCCCGCGACGACGGGACCGTCCACGGCGACGGGACCGTTCACGGTGACCTCCCAGCGGTCGGGTCCGGGCCGGTCAGGCCCGCTGTGGGTCGAGGGTGGCGGCGACCGTTTCGACCGCCTGCCGGAAGGAGCGGCCGAGGCGGACGCCGCGACCGTGGTCCATGCTGCGTCCCGCAGGTCGTACGTGGCCCGGGCACCCCGGCCAGTATCGGCGGGAGCCGCTGTCGGCGCCTCCCGGCGCAGGGCGTCGCCCCGGGCGGTCCGGGCCCGGCTCGGCGGATCGGTCTGGGGAACGTGGGCGGACAGGGCGCGGGTCAGGCGCGCGGGGCGGTGTCCAGGACGGCGAACAGGCCCCGTGTGCGCGTGCCGTCGGGCAGCTGCCAGACGCCGCCGAGGTGGCCGGCCGTCTCCGGGGCCGGGAGGGCCGCGTCGTCGGCGGCGGGGTGAAGCACCCGGTGCAGGCGCAGGGTCGTGCCCCGGGGGGCCGTCAGCGAGGTGCCCTCCTGGTCGTCGTCGGCGGCGGTGGGGTTCAGGGGGGTGTCGCCGCGGTAGGAGCGGGTGACCTCCAGGTCGGGGGTGTCGCTGATGTTCTGGTCCTGGGCTTGGACCCGGCCCTCGATCAGGGCCGACAACTGGGCGACCAGCACCGGGTCGTGGCAGCCGTCGTAGGCCCAGCGCCGCCCCAGCTCGCCGTGCTCCATGATGCCGACGAGCGCGTGCTCCGCCCCGTCGAGCGGGGCGCCGCGGTAGGTGAGCGGGACGAAGTAGGTGGCGGGAGCGGGGCCCGAGGTGTCGGTGACCACCATGAACTCGATGCCGACCTCGCCCTGGGGGTCGTCCAGCCGGAAGCCGCCGGCCTTGGCCAGGTCCGGGGCGCCCGCGCCGCCGCGGTACCAGGGGCGGGAGGGGAGCCAGGAGGCGAGCAGTTCCAGCTTGCTCGGCTGGAGGGTGGTGTGGTGGATGACGGACATGCCGGGGGTGCTCCTCCGTTGTACGAGTGCGATGGTCATACCCTCCCACCCGTGCGGGGCTGACGGGCAGGCAGGTTTTGCCGCGACGTCCGGCCTGGTTCTGGTCCTGGCCCGGCTGGTCTCCCTGTCCTCGGTCGTCCACCGGTGCCCGCCCGGCCGTCGGGCGGTAGGGCGTACCGGCACCAACTCGCCAGTCTGGCTGGAAAGATGGTTCCGGGTCGGCCGAACTTGCGATCTTTCGGACAAGCAGGCGATCAAGGTCTTGATCTGCTGCGGGGTCACCCTTAGATTGCAGTGCAATGTCACACTGAACCGACCGACACGGCGTGCCTGGGGGACCGGTGCCGGACACTGCACAGCAAGTACCGCACCAGAGCGCCGACAAGCTGCCCCGGGTGTTCTACCGGCTGGCACTGGGTGACGCCCTGTCCACGTACGGGAGCCAGCTCGACCTGGTGGCGCTCAGCCTGTTCGCCTACGAGGCGGCCGGGAACGCGCTCGGCACGGCCGGGTACCTGATCATCCGACTGGCCGGCGGCCTCGTCGGCGGGCTGGTCTCCGGGCGTCTGGTGGCCCGGACCGACCGGCGCCGGCTGATGACGGGCTGCGCGCTGGCCCAGGCGCTGGCCCTGGTCGTGGTGGCCCTCGCGCCCGTCCCCGCGCGCATCCCGGTGCTCTACTCGCTCGCGCTGGTCTTCGGCGGCGCGGCCGCGGTGTGCGCCGTCGCGCTGCGGACCAGCATCCCGGAGATGGTCGGCTCCGAGCGCCGGGCCCGTGCCAACAGCCTGATGGCCAGCTGCCGTTCGGCCGCCATGGTGCTCGGCTTCGCCTCCGCCGGCGTGGTGGTGGCCTGGGCCGGGTTCCGCGCGGCGCTGCTCATCGACGCGTCCAGCTTCCTGGTGTTCGCGGCGGTGGTGCTCCGGCTGCCGCTGCGCACCCGGGCCGAGCCCGCCGAGCAGCCCGCCGCAGAACCGGCTGATGCCGCCGATCCCGCCGATTCCGCCGGGGGGACGAAGTGGCGCGGGAGCCGGTGGCAGGCGCTGATCGTCCTGCGGGCCGCCCCGGTGGTCGGCGCGATGGCGGCGATCCGGCTGCTGGACGCCTTCGGCTCGGCCGCGCACAACATCAGCCTGCCGGTCTTCGCCAACCAGCACTCTCCCGGCAACCCGGCCGCGCTGCTGGGCATGTTCTGGGCCACCTGGGCGGTCGGCAACCTCGGCGCCCAGCAACTGGTCTCCCGGCTCCTGCTGCGCCGGGGCATCGAACCGGGCGAGCGTGCCTTCGCCCTGGGTACCTGTCTGATGTCCGGCTGTTTCATCCTGGTCTTCACCGGGCTGCCGACCCCGCTGTTCCTGCTGGCCGCGATCGGCGCCGGGCTCGGCGACGGCTTCACCGAGATCTCGTACACCACCCGGATCCAGGCCCTCGCCGACGAACGGCGCGGCCAGGCCTTCGGGTTGCTGGCCTCCGCCGAGAACGTCGGCATGGGCACCGGGATGCTGCTGAGCGGATCGCTGCTGGCGCTGCTCAGCCCGCTGACCGTGGTCGGCGTCTCGCACGCCGTCCCGATCGTGCTGGCGCTCGGCTTCCTGGTCGTGGTCGCCCGGTCCCGCAAACGCTGAACCCCCCACCCCGCCGCAGTCACCCCAACGCACCCCACCACAAGCACCCCATCACAAGCACCGCGCCACCGGATCCGCCGGCGCCACCACGCCGCAGGCACCAGCCCGATCCGCTCACCCTCCGTGCCCCGGGGCGGTCCGTACCCGCGCGCCCCGGCACCGATCCGAAAGGTGCCGTACCTGATGAGCTCCACCGGTCCCGACCGCGCCCGGCTGCGTGCCCTGGAGGCCCGGCTGCTGCTGCGTCCCGAGGTCGCCGACTGCGCGCTGCTGCCGGTCGAGCGCGCCGCCACCCGCCGCGGGCTGCTGGCCTACCTGGTGCCCGCCGCCGACACCGACACCGCCGCGCTGCGCCGTCGGGCCGCCGCGGCCCTGCTGGACGCCGACCCGAGCGCCGAACTGCACCTCCTGGACGGCATCGTCCGCACCCCGGAGGGCGAGCCCGACCGCGCCGCACTGGCGGCCGCCGCCGCCCGGCCGCCCGCCGAGCCCGGGCCCGCCCTGCGCCACCTGCGCGAACTCACCGCGCACTGGCGGCCGTTCGGCGACGCCGGGACGGCGGCGGGCCCCGCCCCGGACGGCCCGACGGCCGCCCCCGAGGGCACCGGGACGGAGGCGGTCGGCGCCCCGCTGCCCGACCCGGTGCCGGACGCGCCCCGGACGCTGCCCGAGGCGCTGCTGCGCGCCGCCGAGCGGCACCCCGGGCGCGGCCTGCACCTGGTCCGGGCCGACGGCGGGGCGACCCGGCTCACCTACCGTCGACTGCTGGAGCAGGCCCGGGAGACCCTCGCCCTGCTGACCTCCGCCGGACTGCGGGCGGGCGACCGGGTGATCCTCCAAGTCCCCGACCCGGAGCGCTACTTCCCCACCCTGTGGGCCTGCCTGCTGGGCGGGGTGCAGCCGGTCACGGTGGCCCGCCCGCCGGCCTACGACGAGCGCAACCCCGTACTGGAGAAGCTCTGGCACGCCTGGCAGACCCTGGAGGAGCCGCCGGTGCTCGCCTGCGGTCCGGCGGTGGCGGGCCTGGCACGGCTCGGGGAGCTCTACCCGGCGCCCGGCCTGCGGGTCATCGCGGTCGACCACCGGCCCGCCGATACCGGTGCCGCCACCGACACCGGCGCCGCGCCCGACACCATCGGCGCGCCAGGCGCCGAGCACGCCCCGGACCCCGGCGACGTCGCGATCCTCCAGCTGTCCTCCGGCAGCACCGGCCGGTCCAAGGCGGTGCAGATCACCCACCGCGGCATCCTGGAGTACGTGGCCGGCGCCGCCTCCCAGGGCAGCTCGCCCGAGGACGTCACCGTCAACTGGCTGCCGCTGGACCACGTCGCCGGGCTGCTGATGTTCCACCTGCGGGACGTGGCGCTGGCCGCCGACCAGGTGCAGGTGCCCACCGAGCTGGTGCTCGCCGACCCGCTGGTCTGGCTGGACACGCTGGAGCGCTACCGGGGCGCGCACTCCTGGTCGCCCAACTTCGGCTTCCGGCTGGTCGCCGAGGCGGTCCGGGCCGCCGGTCCCGGCCGGCACTGGGACCTCTCCGCGCTCAAGTCGCTGATCAACGCCGGGGAGCAGTGCACCGAAGCAGTGCTGGACGAATTCCTGGCCGCCACCGGGCCGTTCGGCGTTCGCGCGGACCACGTCCTGCTCGGCTGGGGCATGGCCGAGACCTGCACCGTGATCACCTACAAGCGCTACCACGAGGACGGCGCCCGCCGCCTGGTGCGCACCGACTCGCTGACCGGCCGGCTGGAGCCCGCCGACCCGGCCTCGCACGAGCGCGGCACCGGCTTCCTCAGCATGGGGCGTCCCGCGCCCGGCACCCGGATGCGGGTGGCGGGCGAGGACGGCCGGGCCCTGCCCGAGCACTGGGTCGGCCGGCTCCAGGTCAACTCCGGCCGGGTGACCCCCGGTTACCTGAACAACCCGGCCGCCGACCGGGAGTCCTTCGTCGGCGACGGCTGGTTCGACACCGGAGACCTGGCCTTCCTGGCCGACGGGGAGGTGGTGCTCACCGGCCGTCGCAAGGAGATCATCATCGTCAACGGGGTGCACTACTTCTGCCACGAGCTGGAGGACGTGGTGGCCTCGGTGGCGGGGGTGCGCTCCGGGCACGTCGCCGCCTTCGGGGTCCCGGACGACCGCACCGGCACCGAGCAACTGGTGGTCGTCTACGTGCCGAACGACCAGGACGCCCCCGCACCGCCCGTGGCCGCCGAGGTCCGGCGACTGCTGGCCGCCCGTAGGCAGCCCGCCCCCGCCCTGGTGCTGCCGGTGCCGCCGTCGGAGTTCCCGCGCACCACCAGCGGCAAGATCCAGCGCACCGCGCTGCGCCGACGGCTGCTCGACGGCGAACTCGACGAGCACCTCGTGGCCCTGGACCTGGCGGAGGCCAACTCCCGGACCCTGCCGGACTGCGTGCGCCGACTCGCCTGGGAACCCCGCCCGGTGCCGGAGGCCCCGGCGGCCGGAACGGTCCCGGCCGAGGGCGCTCCGGCGGGGCCGACCCTGCTGCTCGGCCCTGCCGGCCCCGGCACCCTCGCCGAGGCGCTGCGCGCCGCCCTGCCGCAGGCCGTGGTGGTGGACCGGCCGCCGACCACCGACCCGAGGGAGTGGCTGCGGGCGCTCGGCGAGGAGCGCCCCCCCCCGGGGGTGTAACTCTGGGGGGGGGGGCCCCCGGACCCCCCCCGCCCCGCGGGCGCGGCGCGGCGGGCGCACTCGCGCAGA
>NZ_JBHWIR010000193.1:0-8592 GCF_042731835.1 Kitasatospora sp. NPDC059817
CGGGGGGGGGGGGGGGGGGGGGGCCGCCCCCGGGCGGGGGGGGGGGGGGGGCCCCCCGGGGGGGGGGGGGGGGGGGGGGGGGCGGGTCATGCCGTCAGGCCGCGGCGAGGGCCGCCCTGACCGCGGCGCCGACCTGCTCGGTGGTGAGGGTGCCGCCGAGGTCCGGCGTGCAGGCGCCCTCGGCCACGGCCGTGCCGACGGCCAGCTGGATCGCCTTCGCCTCGGCGGCCCAGCCCAGGCGCTCCAGCATCAGCGCGGAGCTGAGGATGGCGCCGAAGGGGTTGCCGATGCCCTGGCCGGCGATGTCGGGCGCGCTGCCGTGCACCGGCTCGTAGAGGCCGAACCCGGTGTCCGGGTTGATGTTGGCCGAGGCCGCGTTGCCCAGGCCGCCGGCCAGCATGGCCGCCAGGTCGCTGAGGATGTCGCCGTACGAGTTGTTGGTGACGATCACGTCGAACTGCGACGGGTCGGAGATCAGCTTCATCGCGGCGGCGTCGACGTAGAGGTGGGTGGAGTCGATGGCGGGGTGCTTCGCGGCGGCCTCGCGGAACACCCGCTGCCACACCTGGCCGCCGTGCCGGACGGCGTTGGACTTGTCGACCATGCAGACGCCGCGCTCGGCGATCGAGTACGCGTACTCCATCACCCGCGAGACGCCCATGTAGGTGCTGACGTCCGCGTCGACGGCCATCTCGTGCACGGTGTTCCCGCGCAGCACTCCGCCGATGTCGGTGTAGAGGCCCTCGGTGTTCTCCCGGACGATCACGGCGTCGATGGCGCGGGTCCGGGCGTCGCGCAGCGGGCTCAGCCGCTCCTGGAGCAGGGTGGCCGGGCGGTGGTTGACGTACAGGTCGAGGTCGAAGCGCAGGCGCAGCAGGACGCCGCGGCCGTAGTCCGAGGTCTTCACCCGGGGGTCGCCGATGGCGCCGAAGAGCACCGAGTCGCTCGCCTTGATCCGCTCGAAGTCCTCGTCGGACAGGGAGACCCCGGTCCGCAGGTAGGTGTCGGCGTTGACGTGGTCGAGCACGTCGACCGCGAGGTCCAGGCCCAGCGACTCGATGGTCTCCAGGGCCTCCTTGGTCACCTCGGGGCCGATGCCGTCACCGGGGATGACGGTCACTGTCTTGGTCATGGGTCTCTCACCGTTTCTGGGGTGGGGCCGGCCGGTTGTGGGTCGGGTCGGCCGGGCCGGGGGCGTCGGGCAGGGTCACCGCCGCGCGGCCCTGGGAGCTGCGCCGGGGGGCGCGGTCGTCAGGAGGCCCGGCGCTGCTTCGCGGTGTCCGGGGAGGAGAAGGCGCCGCGGGTGATGCTGGTCATCCAGGCCGGGCGGCCCTGCTCGAAGGCGGCGATCGCGTCGGCCTTGCGCAGGGTGACGTCGATGTCGTCGAGGCCGTTGAGCAGCAGCCAGCGGGCGCGCTGGTCGGCCTCGAACTCCCAGGTCCCGAGGTCGGTGCCGACGGTCAGCTGCTCCAGGTCGACGGTGATCTCGAACTTCGGTTCGGCCTGGGCGCGTTCGGCGAGGTCGGCGACGACGGGCACCGGCAGGGCGACGGCCAGCAGGCCGTTCTTCAGCGCGTTGCGCAGGAAGATGTCGCCGAAGCTGGTGGCGATGACGGCCCGGAAGCCCCAGTCGCGCAGGGCCCACACGGCGTGCTCGCGGGAGCTGCCGGTGCCGAAGTTGTGGCCCGCCACCAGGACGCTCGCGTCCTGGTGCTCCGGCTGGTTCAGGACGAACCCGGGCTCCTTGCGCCAGTGCCCGAACAGGGTGTCGGCGTAGCCGGTCTTGGTCAGCCGCTTGCAGAACTCGGCCGGGATGATCTGGTCGGTGTCGACGTCGTCCCGGGACAGGGCCACGGCCTGTCCGGTGTGCGCCGTGAGCGGCTGCCTCATGCCTCTGCCCCCTGCTGGTCGGTCCGGCTCTGGTCGGTCTGATGGCGGTGGGTCGGGCGGGTGTGCCCGGCGGTCGCGGTCACAGCTCGGTCGGCGCGGCCAGGCGGCCGACCACGGCGGTGGCGGCGGCGACGACGGGCGAGACCAGGTGGGTGCGGGCGTGGGTGCCCTGCCGGCCCTCGTAGTTGCGGTTGGAGGTGGACGCGACCCGCTGGATGCCCTGGAGGCGGTCGGCGTTGATGCCCATGCACATCGAGCAGCCGGAGAGCCGCCACTGCGCGCCCGCGTCGAGGAAGACCTGGTCCAGGCCCTCCTCCTCGGCCTGGGCCCGGACGGCCATCGAGCCGGGGACGACGAGCATGGTGATCCGGTCGGAGACCTTGCGGCCGCGCAGCACGTCGGCGGCGGCCCGCAGGTCCTCGATCCGGCCGTTGGTGCAGGAGCCGAGGAAGACCGTGTTGATCTCGACGTCCCGCAGGGCGACGTCCGGTTCGAGGCCCATGTACTCCAGGGCGCGGCGCGCGGCCTGCTGCTCGGCGGGGGTCGCGAAGGTCTCGGGCGCCGGCACCGCGGCGTCCAGCGGGACGGCCTGGCCGGGGTTGGTGCCCCAGGTGACGAAGGGCTTGAGCCCGGTGACGTCCAGTTCGACGACGCGGTCGAAGGCGGCGCCCTCGTCGGTGCGCAGGGACTGCCAGTAGCTGACGGCCTCGTCCCAGTCGGCCTCGGCGGCCGGGTCCCAGCGCTCGCGCAGGTAGGCGAGCGTGGTGTCGTCGGGGGCGATCAGGCCGGCGCGGGCGCCCGCCTCGATGCTCATGTTGCAGACCGTCATCCGCCCCTCCATGGAGAGGTTCTCGACGGCCTTGCCGCGGTACTCGATCGCGTAGCCGTTGGCGCCGTTGGCGCCGATGTGCGCGATCAGCGCGAGGATCAGGTCCTTCGGCGTGACGTCGGCCGGCGGCTCGCCGACGAACTCGACGGACATCGTCCGGGGGCGCTGGAGCGCCAGCGTCTGGGTGGCGAGCACGTGCTCGACGTCGCTGGTGCCGACGCCGAAGGCGAGCGCCCCGAAGGCGCCGTGCGTGGAGGTGTGGCTGTCGCCGCACACCACGGTCATGCCGGGGCGTACGAAGCCCAGTTCGGGCGCCACCACGTGCACGATGCCCTGCCGGTCGTCGCCGAGCGAGAACAGCTCGATCCCCTGCTCCTCGCAGTTCTCGCGCAGGCGCTCCAGCTGGGCGCTGCCCATCGCGTCCTTGACCAGCAGCGTGTTGGTGGGCACGTTGTGGTCTTCGAGGGCGAGCGCGAGGTCGGGCCGGCGGACCCGGCGGCCGGCCAGCTGGAGGCCGTCGAAGGCCTGCGGGGAACTCGCCTCGTGGAGCAGGTGCAGGTCGATGTAGAGCAGGTCGGGCTCGCCCGGTGCCTGGTCGACGACGTGGCTCTGCCAGACCTTCTCGATCAGGTTGCGCTCGGTGCCGCCCATCAGCTGGCCACCGCCATCTCGCTGGTGCGCTCCAGGCGTTCGGCGATGATCTCGCGCAGCTCGCCCAGTTCGATGCAGGTGCCGTCGGCGCGGCCCGCGATGTAGGTCTCGTAGATCTCGTCGAGCAGGTCGTGCTCGGCGCCGATTCCCATCTGGTCGAACAGGTTGCGGACCACATTGCGCCCGGAGTGCCGGCCGATGAGAATTCCGCGCTCGCGGCCGAAGCTGTGCGGCTCGACGTATTCGTAGGTCACCGGATTGCGCAGCATTCCGGCCTGGTGGATTCCGGCCTGGGTGGCGAAGGCGTTCTCCCCGAATATCGCCTTGTTGCGCGGCGTCGACATTCCGATGATCCGGGCCAGCAGCTGGTAGGCCTCGTAGAACTTCTCGGTGCGCAGCCGGCTGGTCAGGCCGAGCTGCTCGCCCTTGTAGAGCAGCACCGCGGCCAGCTCCTCCAGCGGGGTGTTGCCCGCGCGCTCGCCGATGCCGGCGATGGTGGCCTGCACCTCGTCCGCGCCGGCCTCGACGCCGGCCAGGGCGTTGGCGAGGGAGAGCCCGAGGTCCTGGTGGCAGTGGGTGGACAGGATGATGTGGTCCGGGATCCAGGAGCGGACCCGCGCCACCTGGGCGCCGAACTCGGACGGGATCAGGCAGCCGGTGGTGTCGGCGAGCGCCACCGTGTTGGCGCCCTCCTCGATGCCGGCCTCGATCATCGGGCGCAGCAGGTCGTCGCTGCCCCGGCTGGCGTCCTCGATGCCGAGCGTGATGTCGGTGAAGCCCAGCTCGCGGGCGAACCGGATGCTGTCGATGATCTCGTGCAGGCCCTCGGCCCGGGTGAGGCCGCGCTTGTGCTCCAGGTGGACGTCGCTGCCGGTGGCCATGATCTGGACCTGGTGGCGCTCGACGCCGCCGGCCTGGGCGGCCAGCTCGATGTCCGCGCGGACGGCCCGGTTGAGGGTCGCCACCTTGGCGGTGGTGAGCGCGCCCGCGATCAGTCTGGTCGCCTCGAAGTCACGCGGTGAGGAGCTGGGGAAGCCGGCCTCGATGGTGTCGACGCCGGTGGCCTCGATGGCGAGGGCCAGCTCCAGTTTCTGGTCGGGGTTCATCGCGTTGCCCGGGGCCTGTTCGCCGTCGCGCAGTGTCGAGTCGAATACCCGGAGCCGCCGTGCGGTGGGGACGGATTTCGGAGACATGGATTTTCCGCCTCTTTCGGGAACGCCGCCGGACGGGCGACCGGACGGGAGGTCGCGGTGTGCGGCGGCGGAGGATTGTGGCTGGCAGCGGTGACTTTACTGGTCCGGAATCACTGTCCGTCAAGACTTTTCGAACAAATAATCATTCGATGGCGGGCCGATAGCGGGACCCCTGACAATAGGCTTGACGCGCCCTTTTCCCGATGCATCGTGTACTGAGGCAAGGAGTGGTTTTCATGCGAGATATCCCGTCCGAGGAACGTCCGCCGGCCCGGTTACCGCGCCCGGGGCGGGTGGGCTGATGGCGAGGGTCATCGTCGAAGCGCTGGACAGCGTCCACGGGCGCACCGCCGCCGGCCTCGACGCGAGACTGGAGTCGCTGGTCGACAACGAGTGGGTGCCGGTGGTCGAGCGGAGAACGGACGCGAGCGGCCGGATCGAGGAGTGGGGCGGGACGGACGGCGGACGCGGCCTCTACCGGCTGGTATTCGACGTCGACCGGTACTTCAGCGGGCTCGGCCTGTTCACCGTGCACCCCGAGGTGGCGGCCACCTTCCGGGTCTCCGACGGCGAGTCGGGGCACCGGGTGAGCCTCACCCTCTCGCTGAACCACTACGCGGTGGCCTTCATCGCCGACTAGGACGGTGGACCCGGGCCCGCGGGGGGCTCCGGGTCACCGGCGGCCAGCCGGGCGGAGCGCAGCAGGTCGAGGGTGCGGGCCTCCTCGGCGGGGGTCCGCATCAGGCGGAACACCAGCCGGGCCCGCCGCAGGTGCTGGACCGCCAGGTCGGCCTCCCCGGTGCCGAGCGCCAACTCGCCGAGGGTGACGAGGATCCGGCCCATGATCAGCCGCTCGTTGGAGCCCTCCGCGAGGAGCAGGGCGCGGTGCAGGGCGTGGGCGGCCTCGCCGCTCTCGCCGAGCCGGTGGCGGGCCGCGCCGATGCCGTGCAGGGCGTAGATCTCGCCGGTGTGGTCGCCGATCAACCGGACGACGTCGAGGGCGCGGGAGAAGGCCTCCAGGGCCCGGTCGTAGCCGCCGCGTTCCAGGTGGCTCTGGCCCATCCGGTGCAGCACCTGGGCCTCGACCCGCCGGCCGCGGCCCTCCCGGCTGAGCCGCAGCGCCTCGTCGAGGAGCTCTCCGGCGCCCTCCTCGTCGCCCGCGCCCAGTTTGAGCTGGGCCAGGTTGTGCAGCACGTAGGCGACGGCGACGGAGCCGCCGCTCGCCCGCAGGACGGTGAGGGCGGCCTGGTAGTGGGCGGTCGCCTCGTCGATCCGGCCGTCCACCCGGGCGAGGTAGCCGAGGCCGCGGGCGGTCAGGGCGGAGCCGAGGTCGTCGCCGAGGTCGGTGAAGATCCCGGCGGCCTGGCGGAAGCGCTCCTCGGCGGCGGCGAAGTTCTGCCGGGTCAGCGCGAGCGAGCCGAGGGAGTGCAGTGCGGCGGCCTGGCCGAGCCGGTCGCCGCCCTTGCGGGCGGCCGCGAGGGCGAGTTCGTGGGTGTCGCGCCAGTCGTCGAGCCGGCCGTGGGTCTCCAGGAACGTCACGGCGGTGACGGCGAGTTCCCAGCAGTGCGCGGTGAGGCCCATCATGGCCGCCTGCCTGACCCGGGGCACGAGCATGGGCCGCTCCCGGGCGAACCACCGCAGCGGCTCGGCCAGCAGCCGGTCCACCGTCCGGGCGGGCAGCGGGTGCAGGGCGGTGCCGCGGCCGCGGATCAGCACGTCGCGGCCGTACTCGCGCTGCCTCGCCTCGATCAGCAGGTAGAGGAAGCAGCCGATCACCCGGGCCAGTGCGGCCTCCCGCTCCTCGACGCTCTCCTCGTCGACGAGGCGTTCGCGCGCGAAGACCCGGATCAGGTTGTGCAGCCGGTACTGGGTGTGGCGGCCGGGCGCGGTGCCGACGGCGTCCAGCAGTTGGGCGTCGGAGAGTTCGTCGATCAGGTCCTGGACCTGGTACTCGGGGAGGTCGAGCAGCGCCATGCCGACCCAGGTGGAGAACGGCCCCTCGTCGATCAGGGCGATCCGCCGCAGCAGCCGGCGGGCGTCCTCGCTGACGCTCTCGTAGGTGAGCGAGAGGCCGGCCCTGATGCCGACGTCGGCGTACTTGAGCTCGTCGAGCCGGCGGGTCCCGTCCTCCAGCCGCTCCACCAGTTCGGTGATCTCCCAGTGCGGCCGGGCGGCGAGCCGGGCGCCGGCGATGCGCAGCGCCAACGGCAGGTGGTCGCAGAGTTCGGCGAGCGCCTTCGCCGCCTCCGGTTCGGCCGCCACCCGCGCGGGGCCGGCGATCCGGCCGAGCAGTTCCGCGGACTGCTCGGGGTCGAAGGTGTCGACGTCCACCCGGACGGCTCCGGCGAGGCTGCCGATGTGCCGCCGGCTGGTGACGATCACGGCCGAGGTGGGCTTGCCCGGCAGCAGCGGGGTGATCTGGCTCTCGGTGGCGACGTTGTCGAGGACGATCAGCACCCGGCGCTCGGCGAGCAGGGCCCGGTACATCTCGGCCCGCTCCTCCAGCCCGTCGGGGATGGCGGTGCCGTTGACGCCGAGGGCGCGCAGGAAGCGCTCCAGCACCTGGGCCGGGCCGACGGTGTCGGGGGCCCCGGCGTGCAGGTCGGCGAAGAGCTGCCCGCCGGGGAACTCGGCGGCGATCTGGTGGGCCGCGTGGACGGCCACGGCGGTCTTGCCGACCCCGGCCTTGCCGACGACGGAGACGATCGGGACGGCCAGCCGGGACTGGTCGTGGGAGGAGAGCAGCAGCCGTTCGCGCAGGCCGGCGAGCAGGTGCTCGCGGCCGGTGAAGTCGGCGAGGTCGGCGGGGAGCATCTCCGGAACGGCGGCGGGGGCGGCGGGGGCCACGGGCGGCGCGGCGGCGGGCTCGGCGGCCGGGGCACCGTGGGCGGCGGCCGGACGGCTGTCGGGCAGGTCGAGCCGGGGGTCGCCGGCGAGGATGGAGAGTTCGAGCCGCTGCAGCCGGGGGTCGGGTTCGACGCCGAGTTCGTCGATCATCCACTGGCGGGTGTCGCGGTAGACCTGGAGCGCCTCGGTCTGGCGCCCGGAGCGGTAGAGCGCCAGCATCAGCTGGCCGCGCAGCCGCTCCCGTAACGGGAACTCGTCGACCAGGCCGAGGAGTTCGCCGACGGCCGCGCCGTGCCGGCCGAGCGCGAGTTCGAGCTGGATGCACTCCTCGGTGGCGCCGACCCACTGCTCGGTGAGCTGGCCGGCGGCGGAGCGGATCGACTCGCTGGGCAGGCCGCCGAGGGGGTCGCCGCGCCACAGTCCGAGCGCCTGCCGGAAGAGGGCGGCGGCCTCCGCCTTGCGGTCCTGGGCCTCCGCCCTGCGGTCGCGGTCCTCCACCGTGCGGTCGTGGGCCTCCGCCTTCTGGTCGCGCAGCGCCCGCGCCTTCCCGACCCGGTCGCGGGCCTGGAGCAGGTCGAGCTGGTCGTCCGCCGCCTTCACCATGTAGCCCTGCGGGTGGGTGGTGATGACGTCGGAGAGGCCGTGCGCGGCGAACAGCCGGCGCAGGGCGGAGACGCTGATCTGCAACTGCGCGCGGGCGGTGGCCGGCGGGGCCTCCTCGTAGAGGGCGCGGACCAGGCGGTCCACGCTGACCACCCGGTTGACGTCGAGGAGCAGCGCGGCGAGCACCGTCTGCTGCCGGATCCCGCCGAGGTTCAGCGGCCTGGCGTCGACGAGCGCTTCGAGCGGGCCGAGAATGCGGTACTCGACCCGGGGCACGGGTGAGGAACTGCCGTCGTGGCGTATGCCGGAACCAGGTCTGTGCCCCACCGTTTCCACTCCCCCCAGAGGAATAGGCGCAGGATCGCAAGGCACTCTAAGGACGGCCCGGTCAATGGGTCAACGCTATTCAGTTCTCCCCAAAAGACGCCGCCTGACGGGTTGCGATCGGCGTCCGCACCCCCGGGTGACCCACGAAAAATCGGCACGGAAATGCCGGTTGGGCCGCTAGGGGCCCACCCATAACGCCAACACTCGCCCGGGGCGGTTTGAGGGCTTCATAATAAACCCGAACCCGAAGGA
>NZ_JBHWIR010000193.1:8602-13503 GCF_042731835.1 Kitasatospora sp. NPDC059817
GGCCGCCCCCCCCCGGGGTCCCCCCCCAAAAACGCGCCCCCTCCTGGGGGGTGGGGCGCGGGGCCCCCCCCCCGCCCGCCAACCCGTCGCCCGGGGCGGTTTCAGGCCTTCATCAGCTCCGCGACCCGGAAGGCGAGATCGAGGGACTGGCGGTGGTTCAGCCGCGGGTCGCAGGCCGTCTCGTAGCGCTGGTGCAGGTCCTCGGCGCGGACCTGGTCGCCGCCGCCGAGGCACTCCGTGACGTCGTCGCCGGTGAGCTCGACGTGGATGCCGCCGGCGTGCGTGCCCAGCTCCCGGTGCACCTCGAAGAAGCCGGCGACCTCGCCCAGGATGTCGTCGAAGCGGCGGGTCTTGCGGCCGTCGTCGGTCTGGACGGTGTTGCCGTGCATCGGGTCGCAGATCCAGGCGACCCGGGCGCCCTCCGCCGTGACCTTCTCCACCAGCGGCGGCAGCAGTTCGCGCACCCGGCCCGCGCCCATCCGCACCACGAAGGTCAGCCGGCCGGGCCGGCGGTCGGGGTCGAGGCGGTCGACGTAGCCGAGGACCTCGTCCGCGGTGGTCGTGGGGCCGAGCTTGACGGCGATCGGGTTGTGGATCCCGGCGAAGTAGGCGATGTGCGCGTCGTCCAGGCCCCTGGTCCGCTCGCCGACCCAGAGCAGGTGCCCGCTGGTGGCGTAGTGCGCCCCGGTGCGCGGGTCGGTGCGGGTGAGGGGCTGCTCGTAGTCCAGCAGCAGTCCCTCGTGGCTGGCGAAGAACTCGGCCTCCAGCAGCCCGGCCGGGTCGCAGCCGCAGGCTTGCAGGAAGCGCAGGGCGCGGTCCACGCCGTCGGCCAGTTCCTCGTAGCGGCGGGCCTCGGCGGAGTCCTCCAGGAAGCCGCGGTTCCACTGGTGGGCCTGGTAGAGGGAGGCGCTGCCGCCGGCCGCGAAGCCGCGGACCAGGTTGAGGGTGACCGCCGACGCCTCGTACATCCGCCGCAGCCGCGCCGGGTCCGGGCGGCGGGCCGCCTCGGTGAACTCCGGGCCGTTGACCGCGTCGCCCCGGTAGGAGGGCAGGCTGAGGCCGTCGCGGGTCTCGTCCGGCTGGGAGCGGGGCTTGGCGTACTGCCCGGCCAGCCGGCCGATCTTCACGACCGGGACGCCGCTCGCGTAGGTCAGCACCACCGCCATCTGCAGCAGGGTGCGCAGCTTGGCGGTGACCGCGTCCGCGGTGAGGCCGCCGAAGGTCTCGGCGCAGTCGCCGCCCTGGAGGACGAAGGCCTCGCCGGCGGCGACGGCGGCCATCCGGTCGGTCAGCCGGTCGCACTCCTCGGCGAGGACCAGGGGCGGGGCGGCCGACAGGTCGGCGACCACCTCGCGCAGCGCCGCCTGGTCCGGCCACTGCGGTTGCTGGGCCGCCGGCAGGGAACGCCAGGCGGCAGGTGCTCCGGTCTGCGGAATTCGATTCATCACGGCCCTCGGATGGGAACGGAAATCGCTGGCCCGCTCATTGCAGCCCGGCTGCGGAAAGAAGGTCAAGCGTCCGCGAATTGGCCTGCTCCCACACCGGAGAACTGGTCTGACCGCCTTCCGGGACGAACGGATTGACTGGGGGCCATTCGTTCACCGGCCGTACCCAGCCGGCCATTCACGATGAGGATTCCGATGCCAGACGCGCCATCGCACCCTCCGTTCGCCGTCCGGCTCGGCACCGCGCCGCTGCCGCCGCACGACCCGCTGGAGCTGTACACGCGGCTGGGCGACCGGCTCGGCGCGGAGCAGGTGTACCTGCTGGAGAGCCTGACCGAGTCCGGCCGGCAGGGCGGGCCCGCGGTGCTCGGCTGCGGTCCGCTCGCCGAGATCCGGCTGTACGGCTCGTACCTGGAGATCGACGGGATCGCGGAGCTCGCCCCGGTGCTGCGGGCGACCGCCGAGGCGGCGGGCCTCACCCCCGCCGCGGACGCCCCCGGGCGGCTGGAGGCCCCCGACCCGGCCCGCGTCTGGGAGTTCCTGCGGCGCGCGCAGGGCCTGTTCGGCCTGGAGCCTGGCCTGCCCGGCGACCGCTTCCACTTCGGCTTCCTGGCCCGGTTCGGCTACGACGCGGCCTGGCACATGGAGGACCTGCCGGCCCGGGCGCTGCCGCCGGCCCGCCCGGACGCCGTGCTGACACTGTTCCGCGACAGCGTGCACTACGGCACCGACGGCGCGCCGGTCCTGCGGACCGCCGACAGCCCGGCCTTCGGCGAGCACGGCCGGCACGACCTCGCGGGCGCGGCCCGGGAGGCGGCCGGGCAGGAACCGCAGGCCGCGTGCCCGCCGGCCGCCCGCCCGCAGTCCGTGCACGACAGCGTGGACCGCGACACCTTCCACGGCTGGGTCCGGCGCTGCCTGGAGCACATCGGGGTCGGCGACATCTACCAGATCCAGGTCGGCCACCGGATCGACGTCCGCACCGCGCTGACGCCGGTCGAGGTCTACCGGCGGCTGCGCTCGCGCAACCCCTCCCCGCACATGTACCTGCTCCCGAACGGCGAGGGCACGCTGATCGGCGCCAGCCCCGAGCTGCTGTTCCGGATCGAGGACGGCCGGATCGTGATGCGCCCGATCGCCGGCACCACCCGTCGCGACCAGGACGAGGAGGAGAACGAGCGGCGGATCAAGGCCCTGCTGGCGAGCACCAAGGAGCAGGCCGAGCACGTCATGCTCGTCGACCTCTCCCGCAACGACATCAGCCGGGTCTGCAAGCCGCACACCCTGACGGCCGACGACCTGATGGTGGTGGAGACCTTCTCGCACGTCTTCCACCTGGTGTCCACGGTCAGCGCCGAGCTGGAGGAGGACGCCGACGTGTGGCGGTCGCTGTGCGCGACCTTCCCGGCCGGCACCATGACCGGCGCGCCCAAGCTGCGCGCCATGGAGATCATCCACGAGATCGAGCGGGAGCCACGCGGGGCCTACGCCGGCGCCGTCGGCCTGATCGACGTCGGCGGCTGGAGCGAACTGGCGCTGTGCATCCGCACGATCGCGCACGACGGCGCGGTGTACTCCGTGCAGAGTTCCGCGGGGATCGTCGCCGACTCGACCCCCGAGGGCGAGTGGAACGAGACGCTGGCGAAGCTGGGTGCCGCCTACTGGGCGCTGACGGGTGAGGAGTTGACGGCGTGAAGGTTCTGCTGGTGGACGCGCGGGACAGCTTCGTCCACATCATCGACCAGTACCTGCGGGCGCTCGGCGCGGACACCGAGGTGGTCCGCTCGCACACCCGCACCCCCGAACAGCTGGCCGCGACCGCGCCCGACGCGGTCGTGCTCGGCCCCGGCCCCGGGCACCCGGCGGCCTCCGGCCACGTCGAGCTCGTCCACCACTTCGCCGGGAAGGTCCCGCTGCTCGGCGTGTGCCTGGGCCACCAGGCGATCGGCCTGGCGTTCGGCGGGCGGGTCCAGGTCGCCGACCGGCTGATGCACGGACGCACCAGCACCGTGACGCACGACGGGCGCGGCCTGTTCGCCGGCCTCGGCAACAGCCTCACCGCGACCAGGTACCACTCCCTGATCGTCACCCAGCCGCTGCCCGAGGACCTGGAACTCACCGCGACCGCCGACGACGACGGCTACGTCATGGGCATGCGGCACCGCAGCCTGCCCATCGAGTCGGTGCAGTTCCACCCCGAGAGCATCACCACCACCGGCGGCATGCAGCTGCTGGAGAACTTCCTCGCGGTCGGCGCCGGGCGCTGACCGCACGCACATCGGAATCGACGAGCGGAATGGGTGACCAGTGACAGGGAATGGTGAATCGCGCAGCTGGCCGCAGCTGCTCGCGGCGCTGATCGGCGGGACGGACCTGAGCACCGCCGACACCGCCTGGGCGATGGACCGGGTGATGCGCGGCGAGGCGGCGCCGGCGCAGCTGGCCGGGTTCCTGGTGGCGCTGCGGGCCAAGGGCGAGACCGCCGAGGAGGTCGACGGGCTGGTCCGGGCCGCGCGCGAGCACACGGTGCGGGTCGACGTGCCGGGGCCGACGCTGGACATCGTCGGCACCGGCGGGGACGGCGCGAAGACCGTGAACGTGTCCACCATGGCCGCGATCGTGGCGGCCGCCGCCGGGGCCCGGGTGGTCAAGCACGGCAACCGCTCGGCCTCCTCCGCCTCCGGCTCGGCGGACGTGCTGGAGCGGCTCGGCATCGCGCTGGAGCTCTCGGCCGAGGAGGTGGCCCGCTCGGTGCGCGAGGTCGGGATCGGCTTCTGCTTCGCCCCCGCCTTCCACCCGGCGTTCCGCCACGCGGCCGTCGCCCGCAAGGAGTTGGGCGTGCCGACGGCGTTCAACGCGCTGGGCCCGCTGACCAACCCGGCCTCGCCCACGGCCATGGCGGTCGGCGTCGCCGATCCCCGGCTGGGCCCGCTGATCGCCGCCGTGTTCGCCCGCCAGGGCGTGGACGCGCTGGTCTTCCGGGGCGACGACGGCCTCGACGAACTGTCCGTCTCCACCACCTCGACGGTCTGGACGGCGACCACCGGCCGGTTCGTGCAGGAGCGGCTCGACCCGCGCGAACTCGGGATCGCCACGGCGGCCCCGGACGCGCTGCGCGGCGGCGACGCCGCCCACAACGCGGGCGTGGTCCACGCCGTCCTGGACGGCGAGCAGGGCCCCGTCCGCGACGCCGTCCTGCTGTCCGCGGCAGCCGGCCTGGTGGCGCTGACGCCCTCCGAACAGCCGGTCGTCGAGCGGCTGGCGGCCGCGCTGCCCCGGGCCGCCGAGGCGGTCGACTCGGGCGCGGCGGCCGCCCTGCTGAAGCGCTGGGCCGAGAGCGGGCCGCCGCGCGCGGGGCGGCCGGACTGAGCCGCCACCGGGCCGCCGTCGTCGGGCGGCGGCACCGGGGCGCGACGCCGACGGGCCGCGCGGACCTCCTCGGGGGGAGGCCCGCGC
>NZ_JBHWIR010000194.1:0-1820 GCF_042731835.1 Kitasatospora sp. NPDC059817
GCCCGCCCTTCGCGAGGCTGCGCCTAGCTGGCTGTGCCTACTTCGTTCCGCGCTTCGCGAGGCTGTGCCTACTTCGTTCCGCGCTTCGCGAGGAAGGCCTCGACCTCGTCCCGGATCTCCGGCGTGTCCAGCCCGCGCACGGTCATCGTGGTGCGGCGCCGCAGCACGTCGTCCGCCGTGTACGCCCACTCGCTGTCGGCCGCGTAGGCGACCTGCGCCCAGACGTCCGGGCCGTCCTCGTGGATCGGCCGGCCCAGCTCCGGGTTCTCGTCGATCATGCGGGCGATCTCGAAGGACAGCGTGCCGTAGTGGCTGGCCAGGTGCTTGGCCACCAGCGGCTCCATCCGGGAGCCCGGGTCGCGGTCGATCAGCAGCCGGTGCGCGACGGCGTTCGGCGCGCCGACGCCCGGCAGCGGCACGGTCGCCGCGATCGGGGACATGTCCTCGCCGAGGCTGGTGCCGGGCACGTGCGCCAGCTTCTCCAGCACGGTGCGGCCGATGTGACGGTAGGTGGTCCACTTGCCGCCGGCGACCGACAGCATGCCGCCCTTGCCCTCGGTGACGACCGTCTCGCGCTTGGCGGCGGCGGTGTCGCCCGGGCCGCCGGGCAGCACCCGCAGGCCGGCGAAGGAGTAGGTGATCAGGTCGCGGTCGAGGTGCTCGTCGCGGATGGCGTGCGCGGCCTCGCCCATGATCTGGTCGATGTCCGCCTCGGTGGCCCGGACGTCCTTCGGGTCGCCGGTGTACTCCTCGTCGGTGGTGCCGAGCAGGACGTGGTCCTCCCACGGGATGGCGAAGGAGACGCGGTACTTGTCGATCGGGATGGTCAGCGCGGCGCGCCACGGCGCCCGGCGCTTGACCACCACGTGGGCGCCCTTGGAGAGGCGGATCGACGGCGCGGCGCCGGCGTCCTCCATCTTGCGCAGGTGGTCCACCCACGGGCCGGTGGCGTTGAGCACCAGGCGGGCGTCGATGCCGAACTCGGTGCCGTCCAGGCGGTCGCGCAGCTCGGCGCCGGTGACCCGGCCGCCGGTGAAGCGCAGGCCGGTGACCTCGGCGTGGTTGAGCACCACGGCGCCGGCGTCGACGGCGGCGCGCACGGTCATCACGGCGACGCGCGAGTCGTTCATCTGGTGGTCGCCGTAGACGGCCACCGAGCGCAGGCCCTCGGTGCGCAGCGCGGGCACCTGCTGGGCGGCGTGCGCGGCGGTGGAGACCCGGCCCATGCCGTCGCGGAAGGCGGACAGCGCGGAGTACAGGAAGACGCCGGCGCCGAGCTTGGGCGCGCTGTGCGGGCCGCCCTTGTAGACCGGCACGAAGAAGGTCAGCGGGTTGACCAGGTGCGGCGCGACGTCGGTGGCGAGCGCGCGGCGCTCCTTGTGGTTCTCGGCGACGAGCTTGACCGCGCCGGTCTGCAGGTAGCGCAGACCGCCGTGGACGAGCTTGGAGGAGGCGCTGGAGGTGGCGCCGGCGAAGTCGCCGCCGTCGACCATGGCGACCTTGAGTCCGGCCTGGGAGGCGGTCCAGGCGACGGCCGTGCCGAGGATGCCGCCCCCGATCACCAGCAGGTCGTAGGTGGCCTTGCCGAGCAGCTCACGGGTCTCGGCGCGGGAGGCGGTGCGGCCGGCGGTGCGCTCGGCGCCCAGGGTCGGGATGGTTGCCATGGTGGTTGTGTACGGCGCGCGGGTCAGGCGGCGCCGTTACTCCTCTCGTGTGCGGTGCGGCCTCTGCTGAGAGGCCGGTCGGCCCGGTGCGGCGGGCCGGTGAAACGCGGCGACACCCGCTGCCGGAACAGCGGGCGGCCGGTCGGGGCCCGGGGC
>NZ_JBHWIR010000194.1:1830-13351 GCF_042731835.1 Kitasatospora sp. NPDC059817
CGCTGAGGTTGTGCGGGGGGGGGCCCGGGGGGGGGGGCGGGGCTACCCGGGCCCACCCCGGCGGCCGTAACCGGGGGCGGCGGGGGGGGGCCGGGGCCCCCCCCCGGCTTGTCGGTCAGTCGGTCTCTTCTTCCTCCACCCACCCCATGGTGCGCTCCACGGCCTTGAGCCACTTCTTGTACTCGCGCTCCCGGGTGGCCTCGTCCATGCGCGGGGTCCATTCGGCGGCGCGGTGCCAGTTGGCCCGCAGCGTGTCGAGGTCGGTCCAGAAGCCGACGGCGAGTCCGGCTGCGTAGGCGGCGCCGAGGGCGGTGGTCTCGGCCACGTACGGGCGCTCGACCGGGACGTCCAGGACGTCGGCGATGTTCTGCATGAGCAGGTTGTTGCTGGTCATGCCGCCGTCGACCTTGAGGGCGGTGAGCTCGACGCCGGAGTCCTTCTGCATGGCGTCGACGACCTCGCGGGTCTGCCATGCGGTGGCCTCCAGGACGGCCCGGGCCAGGTGGCCCTTGGTGACGTACCGGGTCAGGCCGGCGATCACACCGCGGGCGTCGGAGCGCCAGTACGGGGCGAACAGGCCGGAGAAGGCCGGGACGAAGTAGGCGCCGCCGTTGTCCTCGACGGTGTTGGCGAGGGTCTCGATCTCGGCGGCGGTGGAGATGATGCCGAGCTGGTCGCGCAGCCACTGGACGAGCGAGCCGGTGACGGCGATCGAGCCTTCCAGGGCGTAGACCGGGGCCTGGTCGCCGATCCGGTAGCCGACGGTGGTCAGCAGGCCGTGGTACGAGTTGACGATCTTCTCGCCGGTGTTGAGCAGCAGGAAGGTGCCGGTGCCGTAGGTGGACTTGGCCTCGCCCTCGTCGAAGCAGGTCTGGCCGAACAGCGCGGCCTGCTGGTCGCCGAGCGCGGAGGCGACCGGGACGCCGGCCAGGTCGCCGACGGCCTCGCCGTAGACCTCGGCGGAGGAGCGGATCTCCGGCAGGACGGCCATCGGCACGCCGATCGACTCGGCGATCTTGTCGTCCCACTGCAGGGTGTGCAGGTTCATCAGCATGGTGCGGCTGGCGTTGGTGACGTCGGTGACGTGCTTGCCGCCGTTGACACCACCGGTGAGGTTCCAGATCACCCAGGTGTCCATGGTGCCGAACAGGATGTCGCCGGCCTCGGCGCGCTCGCGCAGGCCCTCGACGTTGTCCAGCAGCCAGCGGATCTTCGGGCCGGCGAAGTAGCTGGCGAGCGGGAGGCCGGTCTCGCGGCGGAAGCGGTCCTGGCCGACGTTGCGGCCGAGCTCGCGGCAGAGGCCCTCGGTGCGGGTGTCCTGCCACACCAGCGCGTTGTGGACCGGCTCGCCGGTGTTCTTGTCCCACAGGACGGTGGTCTCGCGCTGGTTGGTGATGCCGATCGCGCGGATGTCGTCCTTGGTCAGGCCGGCCTTCTCCAGCGCGCCGCGGACGACCGACTGCACCCGGGTCCAGATCTCGGCGGCGTCGTGCTCGACGTAGCCGGGCTGGGGGAAGATCTGCCGGTGCTCCTGCTGGTCGACGGCGACGATCCGGCCGTCGGCGCCGAAGATGATGCAGCGGCTGGAGGTGGTGCCCTGGTCGATCGCGGCGATGTAGTTGCCAGTGGAGGTCATCAGAGGGTCCTCGGCTCAGGATTCGGGGGTTCGGGGTGGGTGGGCCCGACGTAGTGGTCGGTCCCCGTGCTCGGCGGGTTCGAACCCGGCCCTTTAGAACATCGCGTTGTACAGACCGCCGGCCAGCGCGCCGCCGATCAGCGGGCCGACGACCGGAACCCAGGCGTACGACCAGTCGGAGCCGCCCTTGTTCGGGATGGGCAGCAGCGAGTGCACGATGCGCGGGCCGAGGTCGCGGACCGGGTTGATCGCGTAGCCGGTGGGGCCGCCCAGCGAGAGGCCGATGCCGACGACCGTGAGGGCCACGATCAGGGTGCTGAGGCCGCCGGCGGCCAGACCGTCGTTCTTGCCGAGGGTGAGGATCGCCATGCAGAGGATGAAGGTGCCGATGACCTCGGTGACGACGTTCTGGATCGGGTTCCGGATCTCGGGCCCGGTCGAGAAGATGCCGAGGGTGGGCTCCTCGTTGGCCTGGAACTGGCCGAGGTAGGTGAGCCAGACCAGCACGGCGCCGATCATCGCGCCGAGGAACTGGGAGCCGAGGTAGAGCGGCACCTGGTTCCAGTCGCCGCTCTTGATGGCGAGCGCGATGGTGACGGCCGGGTTGAGGTGGGCGCCGGACTTCGGAGCCGAGATGTAGGCGGCGATCAGGACCGCGAAGCCCCAGCCGAAGGTGATCGCCAGCCAGCCGGCGTTGAGGGCCTTCGACTTCTTGAGGGTCACGGCGGCGCAGACGCCGCCACCGAGAAGTATCAGGGCGGCGGTGCCGAGGGTTTCGCCGACGAAGACGTCGCCGTTGGAGAACGCGGACACAAAGACTCCCTTGTCCATATGGCCCGGAGGTGTGGGTGGGGGCGGCCGGCCGATCGTTGTGCGGGTGAGCGCATCGGGGGATTGATCTTCCCGGCCATCGTTCGACAATGTCGACCGTTATGCGGAAGCTTCCTCCCCTGGTTGCCCTCACGTCAAGGCAGGGTTACGGAGCTGTGACCCTTCCCCCGAAGTTACCCAGCGGAGCGGGCCAAACCGGGGCAAAACGCCAAGGCGCGGACAGGCCGATGCCCGTCCGCGCCTCAGCGTGACGATGTGGCCGCCGGTGCGGCCCGGGGTTTCAGAAGCGCCCGGCGCCCAGATCGCGCGAGATCGCCCGTGCCGCGCTGCGCACCGAGGCCACCAGCGACGGCTTCACGAAGCCGTCCTCGCAGACCCGCTCCACCGGGCCGCTGATGCACACCGCGCCCACCGGGTTGCGCCGCCGGTCCTGGATCAGCGCGCCGATCGAGGCCACGCCCTCCCAGGTCTCCTCGATCGAGTCCGTCCAGCCGCGCTCACGGATCAGCGCGCACTCGGCGTCCACGTCGGCCGCCTCGGTCAGCGTCCGCAAGGTGTACGACTCGTACGGCCCGTCGCCCAACTCGCCTCGCGCGACCGGGTCGTAGGCCAGCAGCACCTTGCCCAGCGCGGTGCTGTGCAGCGGCTGCATCGAGCCGACCTCCAGCACCTGCCGGGTGTCGTCCGGCCGGAAGACGTGGTGCACGACCAGCACGCCCTGCTGGTGCAGCACCCCCAGGTAGACGGTCTCGCCGGCCGCCCGGGCCAGGTCGTCCGCCCAGACCAGCGCCCGTGCCCGCAGCTCGTGCACGTCCAGGTAGCTCTGCCCCAGCCGCAGCAGTTCGGCGCCCAGCTGGTACTTGCCGCTCTCCGGGTCCTGCTCGACGAACCCCTCCTGCTGGAGCGTGCGCAGGATGCCGTGCGCGGTGCCCTTGGCGAGTTCCAGCGCCGTCGCGACCTCGGACAGGCCCAGGCGGCGCTCACCGCCGGCCAGCAGGCGCAAGATCGCGGCGGCCCGGGAGAGCGACTGGATCGGGCCGGGCATGGGGACCTCCGCGCTGACAGGCGGTCGACATTGTCGACCGCAGTGGTAACGGGACGAGTCTGCCAGGCCGTCGCCGGTCCGTGCACCTTCCCCCTCGGTAACCCGCGCTCGGCCGTCCGTTAACCTCCGCCGCCCGCCGCCCGCCGCCCGCCGCCCGCCGCCCGCCGCGCCGCTCACACTCAGACGTCCCTCACCCCCCGACGTCGCTCGAGCGCCCCCGTCGCACCGCGACCTCCGCCGCCAGCGCGGCGATCCCGTCCGGCCCCACCCGGCAGCAGCCGCCCACCAGCCGTGCGCCGCCCGCCAGCCAGCCGCCCACCCGGGCCGAGCGGAACGTCGGCTCGCCGCGCCAGTCCCGGCGCGCGGCGTCCCACTCCTCCCCGCTGTTCGGGTACACCACCACCGGCTTGCCGGTCACCTCGGCCGCCAGCGCCACCGCCCGGTCCGCGTCCTGCGGGGTGCAGCAGTTCACGCCCACCGCCAGCACCTCGTCCACCCCGGCCGCCAGCGCGAACGCCTCCGCCAGCGGCTGGCCCGCCCTGGTCCGGCCGCCCGCCACGCTGAACGACAGCCAGGCCGGCACGCCCAGCCCGCGCACCAGCTCCAGCAGTGCCCGCGCCTCGTCCGCGTCCGGCACCGTCTCCAGCGCCAGCACGTCGGGCCCGGCCGCCGCCAGCGCCTCCAGCCGCGGCCGGTGGAAGGCCACCAGCTCCGCGGTGCTCAGCCCGTACCGGCCCCGGTACTCCGAACCGTCCGCCAGCACCGCCCCGTACGGCCCCACCGACGCCGCGACCCAGCGCCGCCGCCCGCCCGGCTCGGCCCGCGCCGCCTCCCGGGCCAGCTCCACGCTGCGCGCCAGCAGCCGTGCGGCCTGGGCCCGGCCCACTCCGCGCCGGGCGAAGCCCTCGAAGCTCGCCTGGTAGCTCGCCGTGATGGCGACGTCCGCCCCGGCCGCGAAGTACGCCCGGTGCGCCGCCACCACCGCCTCCGGCGCGTCCGCCAGCAGCCGCGCCGACCACAGCTCGTCGAGGAGGTCGTGCCCGGCCGCCGCCAGCTGGTTCGACATCCCGCCGTCCAGCACCAGCGGACCGGCCGCCAGCGCCGCGGCGAAGTCCGGCAGGGGAGCAGTGGGCATGGGGCCTCCTCGGGCGCGGTCGTTCCTGGTCACAGCCTAGAAGCCGGGCATCCCCGCGGACCCGGAAAACCATTTGCCGCCGGGGAACGGAATCGCTACGTTGTGCTCAGCCAGAGAACGACAGCACCCCGTACGGCGGCGAGCGCGGAGAGGAGCCGGTGATGGAAACGGACGACCCGTCCACCCCGCCCCCGACCACGCCCGCGAGCGAGCAGGACGAGCAGGAGTGGCTCGCCGCCTACGACCCGCGCGCCTACGCCCCGATCGCCGTCACCGTCGACGTGGTCGCCCTGACCTTGCGCCACAGCGGCCTGCACGTCCTGCTCGTCCAGCGCGGCGCCCCGCCCTACCAGGGCTGCTGGGCCCTGCCCGGCGGCTTCCTGCGCGCCGGAGAGGAGAGCCTGGACGAGGCCGCCGCCCGCGAACTCGCCGAGGAGACCGGCCTGCTCGGCGGCTCCGAAGTCGAGGCCGCGCTCTGCCGCGTCCACCTCGAACAGCTCGGCACCTACGGCGCCCCCGAGCGAGACCCGCGCATGCACGTCGTCTCCGTCGCCTACCTCGCCTTCGCCCCCGACCTGCCCGACCCGCAGGCCGGTACGGACGCCGCAGCCGCCACCTGGCACCCCGTCGCCGACCTCGACCTGGGCACCCGGCCCGGTGGCCGACCCCGAGCCGGGGGGGGGGGGGGGCCCCCCCCCCCCCGGGGGGGGGGGGGGGGGGGCCCCCCCCGCCCCCCCCCCCCGCCCCCCCCCCGCCCCCCCCCCCCGCCCGCCCCCCGCGCGGGCCGCGCGCGCGCGGCCCCCCGCGCGGGCGCGCGGGCGCCCCCCCCCCCCGGGGGGGGGGGGGCGCCCCCCCCCCCCACCGGCCAGTCCTCCCGCACGCTCGCCTTCGACCACGCGCGCATCCTCGCCGACGGCCTCGACCGCGTCCGGGCCAAACTCGAGTACAGCCCGCTCGCCACCGCCTTCCTGCCCTACGACTTCACCATCCCCGACCTGCGCGCCGTCTACGAGGCCGTCTGGGACGAGAAGCTCCACCCCGGCAACTTCCACCGCAAGGTCCTCTCCGTCCCCGGCTTCGTCGAGAGCACCGGCGCCACCACCGCCCGCGGCGGCGCCCGCGGCGGCCCCCGGGCCCGCACCTACCACGCCGGAGACGCCAGCCTCCTGCACCCCGCCCTGCTCCGCCCCACCCGCGACGGCGAACTCCGCTGACGGCCGCCGCGCGCACCCGGCTACCATCCGGCCATGACCACTGACGACCCGACACGCGCGGTCAACCAGCCGTTCTCCCACTGCCACTTCTGCGGCACGTCCTACCCGGCAGGCACCGACCGCTGGCCCCGCACCTGCCCCGGCTGCGCCGAGATCAGCTACCGCAACCCGCTGCCCGTCGTGGTCACCCTCCTCCCGGTCACCCGCCCCGACGCCGACCCCACCCTCGTCGTCATCCGCCGCACCATCGAGCCCGGCTACGGCCAACTTGCCTTCCCCGGCGGCTACGTGGACTACGGCGAGAGCTGGCAGCAGGCGTGCGTGCGCGAACTGTGCGAGGAGACCGGCATCCTGGCCGACGCCGCCGACATCACCCTGGTCGCCACCGACTCCGACGCCAGGGGCGGCTTCCTCTGCCTCTTCGGCCTGCTCCCGGCCCGTCCGCTCGCCGAACTCCCGCCCTCGCGCCCCACCGACGAGACCGACGGCTGGCAGCTCGCCGCCCCCGACACCCCGCTCGCCTTCCCGTTCCACACCCGGGTCTCCCGCTCCTGGTTCGGCGGCGAGTTCAGCGGTGAGTCCAGCGGCGGAATCTCCGGCCGCTGACCGGCCCGGCACCCACCGGGCGGACCCTGGCGCAGCGGCCGCTCGCATGGCATGGTCTGCACCGACAGCCCAACCGGACGGGCCTGCCACAAGCACTCCCGTCCCCACCACCGGCCGGGAGACCACCACCGTGAGCACCCCACCCCAGGACCAGCCGCTCTGGCGCCCCAACCCCGCTCGCGCCGCAGCCACCAGCCTGGTGGCCTTCCAGGCCTGGGCCGCCGAACACCACGGCGCCCCGGCCGCCCCGCTCGCCCCGGCCGCCGACGACCAGCAGGCCGCCCAGCGCTACGCCGACCTGCACGCCTGGTCCACCGCCGACCTCGACCGCTTCTGGACCGCGATCACCCAGTGGTTCGACGTCCGCTTCACCCAGGCCCCCGAGGCCGTCCTCGCCGACCCCGCCATGCCCGGCGCCCGCTGGTTCCCCGGCGCCCGCCTCAACTACGCCGAACACGCCCTGCGCGCCGCCGAGGACCCGGCCAACGCCGACCGCCCGGCCGTCCTGCACCTCGACGAGACCACCGAACAGCCGGCCGTCCTCACCTGGTCCGAACTGCGCCGCCAGGTCGGCTCGTTGGCCGCCGCCCTGCGCGCCCGGGGCATCGGCCCCGGCGACCGCGTCAGCGCCTACCTGCCCAACATCCCGCAGGCCGCCGTCGCCCTCCTCGCCACCGCCGCCGTCGGCGCGATCTGGACCAGCTGCGCCCCCGACTTCGGCGCCCGCAGCGTCCTGGACCGCCTCCAGCAGATCGAACCCGCCGTCCTCTTCGCCGTCGACGGCTACCACTACGGCGGCAAGGACCACGACCGCACCGAGGTCGTCGCCGAACTGCGCCGCGAACTCCCCACCCTGCGCACCGTCGTCCACGTCCCGCTGCTCGGCGCCCCCGCCCCCGAGGGCGCCCTGCACTGGGACGACCTGGTCGCCGACGACGTCGAGCCGGTCTACGAGGCCGTCCCCTTCGACCACCCGCTCTGGGTGCTCTACTCCTCCGGCACCACCGGCCTGCCCAAGGCCATCGTCCAGAGCCAGGGCGGCATCCTGCTCGAACACCTCAAGCAGGCCGGCCTCCACCTCGACCTCGGCCCCCGGGACCGCTTCCTCTGGTACACCTCCACCGGCTGGATGATGTGGAACTTCCTGCTGGCCGGCCTCCTGGTCGGGGCCACGATCGTCACCTACGACGGCAGCCCCGGCCACCCCGACACCGGCGCGCTCTGGTCGGTCGCCGCCCGCACCCGCGCCACCGTCCTCGGCACCTCCGCCGCCTACGTGATCGCCAGCCGCAAGGCCGAGCTGCACCCCGGCCGCGACCTCGACCTCTCCGCCGTCCGCTGCATCGGCACCACCGGCTCCCCGCTCCCGCCCGACGGCTTCCGCTGGATCTACGAGGAGGTCAAGGAGGACGTCTGGCTCGCCTCCGTCAGCGGCGGCACCGACGTCTGCTCCTGCTTCGTCGGCGGCGTCCCCACCCTGCCCGTCCACCTCGGCGAGATCCAGGCGCCCTGCCTCGGCGCCGCCGTCGAGTCCTGGGACGTCCAGGGCCACCCGCACACCGACACCGTCGGCGAACTCGTCGTCACCAAGCCCATCCCGTCCATGCCCACCGGCTTCTGGAACGACCCCGAGGGCACCCGGTACCACGACAGCTACTTCGACATGTACCCCGGCGTCTGGCGCCACGGCGACTGGATCACCGTCACCTCCCGCGGCACCGTCGTCATCCACGGCCGCTCCGACTCCACGCTCAACCGCCAGGGCGTCCGGATGGGCTCCTCGGACATCTACGAGGTCGTCGAACGCCTCCCCGAGATCGCCGAATCCCTGGTCATCGGCCTGGAGGAGCCCGACGGCGGCTACTGGATGCCGCTGTTCGTCGTCCTCGCCCCCGGTGCCGAGCTCGACGAGGGGCTGATCGGCCGCATCCGCACCTCGCTGCGCACCCAACTCTCCCCGCGCCACGTCCCCGACGAGGTCATCGCGGTGCGCGGCCTCCCGCACACCCTCACCGGCAAGCGCATCGAGGTCCCGGTCAAGCGGATCCTCTCCGGCACCCCGCTGGAGCAGGCCGTCAACCCCGGCTCCGTCGACGACATCGACCACCTGCGCTTCTTCGAGCAGCTCCGCCGCGATCGGCAGGCCCGAGCCTGACCGGACACGCCGAAGGGGGGCGGGCCCCCCCCCCCGGGGGGGCCCCCCCCCCCGGGGGGGGCCCGGCCTCACCCCCCCCCCCACCCCGCGGGCGGCGGGCCCCCCCCCCCCCGAGCCGGCCCGGCCCCCCCGAGGGGGGGCCCCCACCGCCCCGGGGGGAGCCCCCCTTCCTGCTGTTCGCCCGTCCTACTCGCCCGACAGCACCTGCTGCGCGGCGGCCCGCGCCTCCTCGGCGCTGTCCGTCGCCCGGGCCGCCTCGGCCGCCCGGCGGCACTGCGCCAGCGTGTACTTGGCCAGCGTCGAGCGCACGTAGGGGATCGAGGCCGAGCCCATCGAGAGGCTGGTGACGCCCAGACCGGTCAGCACCACGGCCAGCAGCGGGTCGGCGGCCGCCTCACCGCAGACGCCGCAGCTCTTGCCGGTCGCCTGCGCCGCCTCGGCGGCCGCGGCGATCAGGTCCAGCAGCGCCGGCTGCCACGGGTCCTGCAGCCGGGCCAGCGCGCCCACCTGACGGTCGGCGGCGAAGGTGTACTGCGCGAGGTCGTTGGTCCCCAACGACAGGAACTCGACCTCCTGGAGGATCGACCGGGCCCGCAGCGCGGCCGACGGGATCTCCACCATCGCGCCGAACTTGGCCTCCAGCCCCGCCTCGCGGCACGCCTGGGCGAAGTCCTTGGCGTCCTTGCGGTCGGCCACCATCGGGGCCATCACCTCAAGGTGCACCGGCAGGCCCTCGGCGGCCCTGGCCAGCGCCCGCAGCTGCGTCCGCAGCACTTCCGGGTGCTCCAGCAGGGTGCGCAGACCGCGCACACCGAGCGCCGGGTTCGGCTCGTCGGCGGGGGTGAGGAAGTCCAGCGGCTTGTCCGCGCCCGCGTCCAGCGCCCGGACCACGACCCGGCCCTCCGGGAACGCCTCCAGCACCTTGCGGTACGCCTCGACCTGCTTCTCCTCGGTGGGCGCCTTCGCGGAGTCGTCCAGGAAGAGGAACTCGGTCCGGAACAGGCCGACGCCCTCGGCGCCGTTCTCCAGTGCGGCCGGCACGTCCGCCGGGCCGCCCACGTTGGCCAGCAGCGGCACGCGGTGGCCGTCCGAGGTCTGCCCCGGGCCGGAGGACGCGGCCAGCGCGGCCTTGCGCTGGGCGGCGACCGCCCGCAGCTCGTCCTGCTTCTCCTGCGAGGGCTCCAGCAGCACGTCACCGGAGCTGCCGTCCACGGCGACGACGGTGCCCTCGGCGACGTCCGTCGCAGCGGGCAGCGCGACCACGGCCGGCACGCCCAACGCCCGCGCCAGGATGGCGCTGTGGCTGGTCGGCCCGCCCTCCTCGGTCACGAAGCCGAGCACCAGCGTCGGGTCGAGCAGCGCGGTGTCGGCCGGCGCCAGGTCCCGCGCGAACAGCACGTACGGCTCATCGCTGTCCGGCACGCCCGGCATCGGCACGCCCAGCAGCCGGGCCACGATGCGGTTGCGGACGTCGTCCAGGTCGGCGACCCGCCCGGCCAGGTAGTCGCCGGCGGAGGCGAGCAGCGCCCGGTAGGCGGCGAAGGCGTCGTACACACCGCGCTCGGCGCTGCTGCCGACGGCGATCCGGCGGGACACGTCGGCCATCAGCTCCGGGTCCTGCGCCATCAGCGCCTGGGCCTCCAGGACGGCCTGCGCCTCGCCACCGGCCAGGTTGCCGCGGGCGATCAGGTCCGCGGCGACCGCCTCGACGGCGGCCTGGGCGCGGGCCTGCTCGCGCGGGGCGTCCTCGGTCGGGATCTGGGTGGCCGGGGGCTCCAGCACCGCCGTCCCCATGTGCCGCACCTGGCCGATCGCGACCCCGTGGCTGACACCCACGCCGCGCAGCGTCTTCTTCATGTCACCTGTCTCCGCTGAGAGGAGCGGCCCCGCCGGGAACCGCTGTGTGCCGGGCCGCCCCGACAACTCCTGCGGGGCGGGTGTGTGCAAAGTAAGAGGTCAGTTCCAGCTGAACAGGGCCTCGCCGGAGACGGCCTCGCCGTCCTCCCGCAGGCCGCCGAGCGAGTCGGCGTTCGCCTCCAGCGCCACGATCGGCGAGATGGGCGACTTGCCCGCGGCCTCGACGGCGGCCGGGTCCCACTTGATGACGGCCTGACCGCGGGTCACCGTGTCGCCCTTGTTGACCAGCAGCTCGAAGCCCTCGCCGTTCAGCTGCACGGTGTCGATCCCCAGGTGGGTCAGTACACCGTGGCCCTCGGCGTCCACCACGACGAACGCGTGCGGGTGCATGGAGACGACGACGCCGTCCACCGGAGCGACCGCCTCGGTCGGCCGGCGCTCCGGGTCGATCGCGGTGCCGGGGCCGACCATCGCGCCGGAGAACACCGGGTCGGGCACGCCGGCGAGCCCGACGACCTTGCCGGTCAGCGGCGACGTCACAGTGGTCATGGTTGTGCCTCCCAAGTGAGCGGTACAGCGAGCGGCCGCGAGCAGCGGCAGGACGATCGACTGAAGCCTAAATCATGTCAACTTCGGACATCTGCTGACATTCCCGGGCGAAGACCCACGCCCAGCCCGGCCCGTCGTCCGGCGGCTCACCGACCGTTTAGTGGTCTAGTCCTCTTAGTCGATGCGCCGCACTCTACAGGCATCTTGGCGAATCGGGACCATTGCTGTATATGCTCGCGAGAGCAACAAATCATGCCGCCGACCGGGTGACACCGGGAGCGCCTCGATTCGCACTCCGGCGGGCGACCCGCTATGGTTGGCCGAGTCGCCGCGACTTGGCGGTTAACACCAGATTTCAGATGCGAAAACCTCCGGTAAACGGAGCGGAAAACATCTGGTAAGCTGGGAACACGAAAGAACGAAGCGCCCGGAGGGCCCGCTGGAAGGCGGTCCGAAGGAAGTGTCCGTTCCTTGAGAACTCAACAGCGTGCCA
>NZ_JBHWIR010000195.1:0-13329 GCF_042731835.1 Kitasatospora sp. NPDC059817
GCGGGCGCCCCGACGCCCCCCCCCCCCGCACACAACCCCCCGCGCCCCCCCCCGCGCCACCCCCCCCGCCGGCCCCCCCCCGCGTCCGCCGTCCGCCGTCAGCGGTCAGCGGTCAGCCGTCCGCCGGGGGCCGTCAGCCGTCAACCGTCCGCCGGGGGCCGGTGCGCCGTCGAGCCGCCCAGCCAGGCCCGGGCCCGGCGCCGCTCGTAGGCGATCCGGCCGGTGGCGTCCGGCGGCAGCCGGGAGAGGACGGCGGCGGCGGCCTCGTGGCGCCCGGCCCGGGCGTACGCCCCGGCGAGGCGGCCGGCGACCAGGGCGTGGTCGTGCGGGTGGGCGGCCTGGTCCAGGCGCCCCAGGGCGGCGCCCAGGTGGGCCACCGCCGCGTGCGCGTGGGCGGTGCGGCCGGTGCGGACGGCGAGGTCCCGGTGGCAGGTGCCGTGGGCGACGCCCAGCACCAGGGCCGCTCGGGCGGCCCCGGGCACCGGCTCGCCGGCCCGCAGGGCGGCCTCGGTCAGCCGTTCGGCGTCCGCCATCGCCCGCCACGTCTCGGGCGCCGCGCCGGCCAGCGCGTGGGCGTGCGCCTGGGCGAGGGCGGCCCAGGCCCGCAGGCCGGGCAGGGTGCGGGCGGTGGCGTGGGCGGCCTCGGCCAGGGCGAGCGCGGTGGCCGGGTCGCCGCTCCACCAGTGCAGGGTGCTCTGCCGGGCGAGCAGGGCGGCCGCGGTCGGCTGGTCGTCGGCGGCGCGGGCCCATTCCAGTCCGGCCGCGTACCAGCCGAGCGCGCGGGTGCGGCGGTCCCCCTCGAAGTGGGCCCAGCCCGCGAGTTCGGCGTAGCGGGCGGCGAGCGAGCGGACGGCGGGGGCGGTTTCGCGCGGGGCGGCGTGCTGCCAGGCGGCCAGGGTGCGGGCGTGGTGTTCGAGGACGGTGGCCAGCTGTTCGCCGCCGGTGTGGGCGGCGGCCGCGCGGTAGACGTCGAGCAGGTGGCCGAGCACGGCGAAGGTGGCGGCGTCCGGTCGGCCCGGCGGGGGCCCTGTGCCGCTCTCGCCGAGGGGCGGCAGGGCGGGGGCGGCGAGTTCGCCGAGGTGTTCCCGCTCCTGCCGGACGGGCTGCCACAGGGCGGCCAACTCGCCTCCGGTGAGCAGGAGTTCGTCGGCCCGGGCGGGGAGTCCTGGCGGTGGCCAGCGGCGGGCGTTCTCCACTCGGCTGATCAGTGAGTTGTGGTAGCCGAGCAGGCGGCCGAGTTCGGCCTGGCTGAGTCCGCGGGCCTCGCGCCAGTGGCGCAGCCGGTGGCCGAAGCGCAGGCGCGCGGACGCGGGGGCGGGGAGGGGTGGCAAGGGGTCTCCCGGGGGGGTGGGGGAGCGCTCGTGGGGGAGCGCCATGCCCAGGTATCCCCCTTGACGTGCCATTGTCAAACTGTGGTTCGTGTCCGGCGAACGGCACCGGGGCCCGGGGGCCCCCCCACCGGGCCCCGGCCCCGCCCCGTGGCGCGGCGCGGGCCGGGGACGTCCCCCCCCACCCCCCCGCCCCCCACACTCCGCCACATGTCCCACCGGGTGTGGTGCGGCCGCCCCGGCCCCCGCCCGCGGGCCCCCCCCCCCCGGCCCCCGCCCCCCGGCACTGTCGCGCGGCGCGGACGGGTCAGGACCCCGCCGCCACCGCGGCCCGCCGCCGTCGGCCCACCACGGCCGAGGCCGCGAGCACGATCGCCGCGGCGACCAGCGACAGGTACATCTGCTTGCGCCCGTCGGCGTCGGTGAACATGTACGCCACCACGAACCCGATCATGCCGATGGCCGTCCAGGTCAGGTAGGGGTACAGCCACATGCGGACGGTCAGCCGCTCGGGAGCCTCCCGCTCGATGATCCGGCGCATCCGCAGCTGGGAGAAGCAGATCACCAGCCAGACGAACAGCGCAACCGCGCCGGAGGAGTTGAGCAGGAACGCGAACACCGTGTCCGGCGAGGTGTAGTTGAAGAACACCGCGACGAAGCCGAAGACCACCGAGGACAGGATGGCCACCCGCGGCACGCCCCGCTTGGTCACGGTCGCGAAGGCCTTGGGCGCGTCCCCGCGCTGGCCGAGCGAGAAGGCCATCCGGGAGGCCGTGTACATCCCGGAGTTGAGGCAGGACAGCACGGCCGTCAGCACGATCACGTTCATCACCTGGCCGGCGCCCGGGATGCCCACGTGCTCCAGCACCGCCACGTACGGGCTGCCCTTGACGGCGTCCGAGTCCCACGGCAGCAGGGTGACCACGAGCAGGATCGAGCCCAGGTAGAAGATCCCGATGCGCCAGATCACGCTGTTGGTGGCCTTGCTGACCGCGCGCTCCGGGTCCTCCGACTCGCCCGCGGCCAGGGTGACGATCTCGCTGCCCATGAAGGCGAAGACCACCGTGAGCATGCCGGTGAACACCGCGCCCACGCCGTGCGGCAGGAAGCCGCCGTGGCCGGTCAGATTGCTGGTGCCGACCGCGTGGGTGCCGGGCAGCACGCCGAAGACGGCGAGCGTGGCGATCACCAGGAACGCGGCGATCGCCACCACCTTGATCCCGGCGAACCAGAACTCGAACTCGCCGTAGGAGGCGACCGAGAACAGGTTGGTGGCGGTCAGCACCGCCATCACGAGCAGCGCGAACGCCCACTGCGGCACGCCGGGCATCCAGGCGTTGAGGATCTTCGCGCCGGCGGTGGCCTCCACCGCGAGCACCACGACCCAGAAGAACCAGTAGAGCCAGCCGATGGTGAACCCGGCCCAGCGGCCGAGCGCGCGGTCCGCGTACGCCGAGAAGGAGCCGCTCTGCGGGTCGGCCGCCGCCATCTCGCCGAGCATCCGCATCACCAGCACGACCAGCACACCGGCCAGCGTGTAGGAGAGCAGGATGCCCGGCCCGGTGGAGGCGATGCCCGCGCCGGAGCCGACGAACAGGCCGGCGCCGATCACCCCGCCGATGGCGATCATCGACAGGTGGCGGTTCTTGAGCCCCGCCTTCAGATGGCCCTCGCCGCCGTGCCCGGGCGGCCCGGCCTGCTGGGGGACCTGGGCGGCTGCCGCAGGCCTGGTGGTGTCCGCACTCATCAGATGAGCCCTGTGCCTTTCCAGCGCGCGGCGCGACCCTCGGCTCGTTGCGCCGGAGGGTGGGGGACGGACCCGCGCATTGCGGTGCAACCTAACTTCTACGGCCGAGTATCGGAACAGAGCATCCGTAAATGTTCGGTAACCGGACACAAAAAGCCAGGTCAGAGCGGGTGGAAAAGGGGTGCGAAAAGCTCAAATCTGACGCACTGCCAATGCGTCGGCGGCGCTCGGGCCCGGTCGGAGCCCTGTCGCGGCTCACGGCCCGCGCAGGTCCAGCACGGTGATCCGCGCCGCGTCCGCGGGCCGGCCGGTCAGCCGCGCCGCCAGGATCCGGGGGATGTCGCCCTCCTGCGAGTACCCGGGAACCACCTCGACCTCCGCCCGCCGCACGCCGGCCTCGCCCCGCACCGCGTACACCACCCGGTACACGGTCCGCTCCGGCGGCGGCGCTGCGCCCTGCCCACGGCTCCGGACGGTCATCGGCATCGACCTCCTCGGCTCATTGTCGGCCCGGTGTGGCCGATCGGGGCAAACCCAGGCACAGTGGGATTCTCGGCACGCTCCGGGAAGGAGCGACCCCCATGCAGACCACCTGGAAGGGGACGATCAGCTTCGGGCTGGTCAGCATCCCCGTCCACCTCTACTCGGCCACCCAGGAGCACGACGTCCCGCTGCACCAGGTGCACGCCAAGGACGGCGGACGGGTGCGGATGAAGCGGTACTGCGAGCGGGAGGAGAAGGAGGTCCCGTACGCGGAGATCGCCAAGGGCTACGAGTCCCCCGACGGCCGGACCGTCACGCTCACCGACGAGGACCTCGCCGACCTGCCGCTGCCCAGCAAGAAGATCATCGACGTGCTGGCCTTCGTGGACGCCGGCGAGATCGACCCGCTGATGTTCTCCAAGGCCTACTACGTGGGCGTCGCCGACCAGGCCGCCGCCAAGCCGTACGCCCTGCTGCGCGACGCGCTCACCGCGTCCGGGCAGATCGCCGTCACCAAGATCGCGCTGCGCACCCGGGAATCCCCGGCGGTGCTGCGGGTGCACGACGGCACGCTGGTGCTCCAGACCTGCATCTGGCCCGACGAGGTCCGCCCCGCGGCCGGCATCGCGCCCGAGGGGGACGTCACCGTCCGGCCGCAGGAGCTGAAGATGGCGCGGTCGCTGATGGACACCCTCTCCGAGGACTTCGACCTCGCCCAGTTGCACGACGACTACCAGCAGGCGCTCCAGCAGGTGATCACGGCCCGGTTGGAGGGCGTCGAGCTCCCGCACGAGGAGGAGCCGGGCGAGGCGCCCGACAATGTGATCGACCTGATGGAGGCGCTGCGCAGCAGCCTCAAGCGGGCCAAGGGCGGGCGGGGGCACGCCGCCGGGCCCGACGCGGGGCCCGACGCGGACGAACCGGAGGAGGAGAAGCCCGCGACCCGCAAGCGCGCCCCGGCGAAGAAGCCCGCCGCCGGGAAGGCGGCCTCGGCGAAGAGGACTGCCCCGGCGAAGAAGACCGCGACCGCAAAGGCCGCGACCGGAAAGGCCGTGGCGGGAAGGACCGCGACCGGAAAGTCCACGGCTCCGCGCAAGGCCTCCTGAGCCCCGCGGATCCGGCAGCCCCCCGAGAACCGGAGGCGATCCCGATGGACCTGCTGACCTACAAGGAACTCGACAGCGACACCGACACCGACACCGACCCCGAGGCCCCGCCGCAGCGCCGGAGCCCGGCGCAGCGGGCCTGGCACTGGCTGCTGAGCCTCAACCCGACCGCCGTGGTGGTCATGGTCGCGCTCTCGCTCGGCCTGGGCATGGTCGCTGCCCAGGTGAGCTGGCTGCCGATGCTGGTGCTGATGGCCATCGTCTGGGGAGCGACCGTCCTCGCCCTGGTCGGCGTGGTCGCCCGCTGGATGACGCCCGGCCGGGGCAGGCACCGGGTGGCGTCCTGACCCGGCCGGGTCCGAGCCGGGCTCGGTTCGTGCCTGCGGATCCGGGGGTGCTCAGCCGATCCACACCGTGGTGATGTTGCAGAACTCCCGGATCCCGTGCCCGGACAGCTCCCGGCCGAACCCGGAGCGCTTGACGCCGCCGAACGGCAGCGCCGGGTGGGAGGCGGTCATCCCGTTGAAGAACACCCCGCCGGCCTGGATGTCGCGGACGAAGCGCTCCTGCTCGCCCTCGTCCCGGGTCCAGACGTTGGAACTGAGCCCGAACGGCGTGTTGTTGGCGAGCGCCACCGCCTCGTCCAGGTCGGCGACCCGGTAGACCGTGGCGACCGGGCCGAAGGTCTCCTCCTGGTGGATCCGCATGGCCGGGGTGATGCCGGTCAGCACCGTCGGCTCGTAGAAGTAGCCGGTGTCCCAGCCCTCCGGGCGCCCGCCGCCGCACTCGACCCGGGCGCCGTGGGTGCGGGCGTCCTCGACCAGCTCCTCCAGGTCGTCCCGGCCCTGGCGGCTGGCCAGCGGGCCGACGTCGGTCGCCTCCTCCATCGGGTCGCCGACGCGCAGCGCCCGCATCGCCTCGGTGAAGGCGGCGGTGAAGCGGTCGTACACGTCGGTGTGCACGATGAAGCGCTTGGCGGCGATGCAGGACTGCCCGTTGTTCTGCGCCCGGGCCCGGACGGCGGTGCGCACCGCCGCGTCCAGGTCGGCGCTGGGCAGCACCACGAAGGGGTCGCTGCCGCCCAGTTCCAGGACGGCCTTCTTCACCTCGTCGGCGGCGGTGGCGGCGACCGCCCGCCCGGCGGGCTCGCTGCCGGTGAGTGTGACCGCGGCCACCCGGCGGTCCCGGATCACGCCCTCGACCGCGCCCGAACCGATCAGCAGGGTCTGGAAGCAGCCCTCCGGGAAGCCGGCCCGGCGGAACAGCTCCTCCAGCGCCAGCGCCGTCCGGGGCACGTTGGAGGCGTGCTTGAGCAGGCCGACGTTGCCCGCCATCAGGGCCGGCGCGGCGAACCGGACCACCTGCCAGAACGGGAAGTTCCACGGCATCACGGCCAGCACCGCCCCGAGCGGGCGGTAGCGGACGTAGGCGCGGGCGGCGCCGGAGTCGGCGACGTCGGCCGGGGCCGGGTGCTCGTCGGCGAGCAGTTCCTCGGCGCGGTCGGCGTACCAGCGCATCGCCGTGGCGCACTTGGCGGCCTCGGCCCGGGAGGCGGTGAGCGGCTTGCCCATCTCCTCGGTCATCGTGCGGGCGATCGCCTCCCGGTCCTGGTCCAGCAGGTCGGCGGCCCGGCGCAGCAGGTCGGCGCGGGCGGCGAAGGGGGTGGTGCGGTAGCCGTGGAACGCGGCCTCGGCGCGGGCCAGCCGCTGCTCGATGCCGGCCGCGTCGAGCGGTTCGAAGGTCTCCAGGATCTCGCCGGTCGCGGGGTTGACGCTGGCGATGGGCATGCGGGGCTCCCAGGGGGGTCGGGGTCCGGTGCGTCTGCGCCTCTCACCCTCCCCGACGGCCCGCCCGGGGGCACGCCACCACCGCCCGGCGTGTCCTGCCGGGCGGTGGTGGCGCGGGCACGTCTACTCGGGCAGCGACTCCACCCGGGCCGCCGCCTCGCGGGCCCGGGCACCGGCCCTGGTCCGCCCGGCCGTCACCAGCCGGCCGGGAAAGCGGTGCAGGTACTCGGCCTCCAGTTGCCCGGTGCGCAGGGTGTGCCGCTTGAGGGCTTCCTCCGAGCCGTACAGGAAGGTCTCGTGGCGCGTGCGGTGCAGCTGTTCCAGCTCGTGCAGGAGCGTGTCGTTGCCCAGGGCGTGCGGGGAGACGCCCGCAGGCCGGATGTGCGGATCCTCGACGTGCCGCATCTGGTACCTCCTCGGCGGAAGCCCCCTCCTCCAGGGTGCCCGCTGCCCCCGGCCGGTGCACCAGTTCGGGTGGCGGGGGGCGCGCCCGTCAGGCCGGTCGTGATCGAACGGATCGTAGGATGAATGCTTCTGGACTCTTCGCTCCCGCCCCCTACAGCTCGGACAGATCCCCCATGCCGCTCCCCAAGGCCGAACTCCACCTCCACATCGAAGGCACCCTGGAGCCCGAACTCGCCTTCGCCCTCGCCGCCCGCAACGCGGTCACGCTGCCCTACGCCGACACCGAGGCGCTGCGGACGGCGTACTCCTTCAGCGACCTGCAGTCCTTCCTGGACCTGTACTACGCGCTGATGGCCGTGCTGCGCACCGAGGAGGACTTCGCCGACCTCGCCGACGCCTACCTCACCCGGGCGGCCGAGGCGGGGGTGCGGCACGCGGAGATCTTCTTCGACCCGCAGGCGCACACCGCGCGCGGCGTGCCGCTCGGCGTGGTGGTCGACGGCCTGACCCGGGCGCTGGCGCGCAGCGAGGAGCGGCACGGGATCAGTACCCAGCTGATCATGTGCTTCCTGCGGGACGAGTCCGCCGAATCCGCGCTGGAGACCTTCGAGGCCGCCCGCCCGTACTTCGACCGGATCGCGGGCATCGGCCTCGACTCGGCCGAGGTCGGCCACCCGCCGGCCAAGTTCCGCGAGGTCTACCGGCGGGCCGCCGAGGCCGGGCTGCGCCGTGTCGCGCACGCGGGCGAGGAGGGCCCGGCGTCCTACATCACCGAGGCGCTGGACGTGCTCGGCGTCGAGCGGATCGACCACGGTCTGCGCTGCCTGGAGGACGGCGAGCTGGTCGCGCGGCTGGTCCGCGAGCAGGTCCCGCTGACGCTCTGCCCGCTCTCCAACGTCCGCCTGCGGTGCATCGACACCCTCGCCGACCACCCGCTGCGCGAGATGCTGGAGGCCGGCCTGCTGGTCACCGTCAACTCGGACGACCCGGCGTACTTCGGCGGCTACGTCGACGACAACTTCCGTGCCGTGCAGCAGGCCCTCGCGCTCGACGAGGAGACCCTGCGCCGGCTCGCCGCGAACTCCTTCCGGGCCTCCTTCATCGATGACGAGCGCCGGGCCGAACTGCTGGCCGAGGTCGAGGAGTTCCGCTTCTAGGTACTGTCCTGGGCGGCGCCTGACGGCCGGCCGCCCGGCCCCGGAGCGTAGGGCCCGGGGCCGGGCGGCCGGGTCTGCCGAACGGTCGGCCGAACGGTCGGCCGAACGGGGTCAGAGCAGGGTGCTCCAGTAGTACCAGAACCGGTTGAGGACCAGCAGGGCGATCACCGCGTACCAGAGCGCCGGGACGACCCAGTGGTAGCGCGCCGCCTCGCGGACGACCGGGCGCAGGGCGCGGCCGGTGGGGATGATCCCGGAGCGCAGGTTGTGCAGGGTGGTGTACCAGAACAGCGGGATCATCGTGGCCCAGACCACCATGCAGTACGGGCAGAGCGCGCCGATCCGGTAGAGCGCCTGGTACATCAGCCAGGTCACGAAGCCGATGCCGAAGACCGTCCCGGCCTGGAGGCCGAGCCAGAACCAGCGCCGGTACGCCGCCCCGGCGAGCAGCCCGGCGCCGATCGCGATGACGACCCCGAAGCCGACCAGGCCGAGCAGCGAGTTGGGGAAGCCGAAGGCCTCGGCCTGGTCGCTGCGCATGATCGAGCCGCAGCTGATGATCGGGTTGATGTTGCAGGAGGGGACGTACGACGGGTCCTTCAGCAGCCGGATCTTGTCCAGGGTGAGGACCGAGGAGGCGAACAGGCCGACCGCGCCGCCGATCAGCAGCAGCCAGGCGAACGGGCGGCTCGCGCCGTACGTCCGCACGGCGGGGGCGGCGGCCGTCATCCGGTCACCTGCTTGACCATCGCGGTGAACTGCTCGGGCGTGGCGGCCTTGCCGCCGGTGAGGACGTCCAGCTTCTTGCCGTCCAGCTTGACGGTCGGGGTGCCGGTGACGTCGCTCTTGTTGAACTCCTCGTTGACCTTGGCCGCCCACGGCGCGTAGGTGCCGTCCTGGACGGCCTTGACGAAGCCGTCGGTCTTCAGCCCGGGGACCTGGCCGGCCAGGTCGAGGAGGTGGTTGACGTCGCCGAAGCCGTCGGTGCGCTCGTCGGGCTGGTTGGCGTAGAGCACGTCGTGGAACTGCTTGAACTTGTCCACGCCCTCGTTGAGCGCGGCGCCGGCGGCGGCCAGCGCGGTGCGCGAGCCCTTGCCGCCGAGGTTCTTGTCCAGGAACGTCGCCAGGTGGTACTCGATCTTGTACGTGCCGTCGTCGGCGAGCTGCTGGATGGCCTTGCCGGTGGTGGTCTCCAACTGCTCGCAGAACGGGCAGCGGAAGTCCTCGTAGATCTCCAGGGTGTGCGGGGCGTCGGCCTTGCCGTAGGTGATCACGGTGCCGTCCTGGCCGCCCGTGTTGGCGGGGACGGTCAGCGGGCCGCTCGCGGCCGCGTCGGCGGAACCGGAGCCGGAGGAGCCGCCGACGGCGAAGGCCACGCCCGCCACGAGGGCGAGCACGGCGGCGGAGGCGCCGCCGACCACGACCCGGCGGCGGATCCGGTCGGAGCGCTCGGCCTGGGCGCGGGCGGCGCGCATACGGTCGGTGGCGTTGGTCTTGGCGGCGGCCTTGCGGGTGTTGCTCATGAGGTGTCGTCCTGTGCTCTCGGGCGTGCGGGGGTGCGGGCGCGCGGGGCGCGCGGCGAGAGGACCGGCCGGGAGCGGCGCCGAGCGGCGCGCGCCTGTCAGCAGGCCAGGGCGAGCGCCGGCGGACCGCGCCGGACGGCCGGGCGGACGACGACGTCCTCGGCCGGGACCAGGGCCCGGCTGGCCCGGGGGAACGGCACCCGCGCCACCGGACGGGCCGGGACGGGCGCGGCGAGCAGCCGCAGCCAGCGGGCGGCGGCCGGCAGGTGCCGGTGCAGGAAGTCGCCCAGCATCCGGACGGTGCGGGCGAGGCCGGCCAGTGCGGCGTCCGCGCGGCGCAGCCAGAACGCGCCGGCCAGCGCGATCGCGGCGTGCAGCAGCAGGAGCAGCAGGACGCCGATCTGCTGGGAGACGCCATGGCCGAGCAGGAACCCGCCCAGCGAACCGCCGCCGCACAGCAGCGGCTGGAAGCCGCGCGCGGAGCCGGGCGGCAGGGACGGGCAGGCGGTCTGCGCGAAGTCGAACAGTGCGCTGACGCCCAGCTCCAGCGGCAGGAACACCGCCGCGACCGCCGGGTAGCCGCGCTCGCGGCCGGCCAGCGCGTACGCCACCGCGAACACGGCGACGCAGGCCAGGGCCATCGGGCCGGCCGGCAGCGCGCGGCCGGTGACCAGCACCTGGCCGAGCCCGGCGAGCAGCACGACCAGCGCGGCGAAGACCGCCGCGCGGAGCGTCCTGGTGACCGGGCCGATGTCCATGGCATCCGAGTCTGCCACAGGTTGAAAGTGAAACGGTCGGGCCGGAGGTCCGCTGTGAAGAGCCTCACCACCGGCGCTGAGCTGGGCTTATGTGGCCCTTACGCGGGCCTGCCCGCTGTGTTCACCCGGGCCTGCCGGCCGTGCTCACCCGCGTCTGACCGCCGCGCCGACCCGATCCTCGACCAGTTCCCGGAAGTGCTCCAGGTCGTCCCGTACGGTCCGCTCGATCGCCCCGGCCAGGGCGAAGCCGCGCGGCCCGCCGAACGCCTCGTGCATCGCCTCCGGGTCGTACTCCACCCGGATCTGCAGCCGGGTGTGCCGGGCGTCCAGCGGCAGCAGCGCGAACGCGCCGTGCAGGCGCGGTTCGTCGAGCGTCCGCCAGGACATCACCCGGCCCCGGCCGCGGTCGGTGATCTCGGTGTCCACCGCCCGCTCGGCGCCGTCGACCTCCACCCCGAGGTGTGCCAGGTTCCGCCCGTGCGGGTGGGCGCTGCGGACGCCGTCGACGAACTGCGGGTACTCGTGCACCCGGTGCAGCTGCTCCCAGGCGACGAGGACGGGGACGGCGAGGTCGATCTGTTCCTCAAGGATGCTCATCACGGTGCTCCGTGGCGGGGGCGCAGGGGGGGCGCCGGGTACGGCGCGCAGTTCCAGCCTGCGCCCCGCGCGGGAGCCGGGCAAAGGCGCGCCCCCGGGCGGGCGGCCGCCGCGGGGCTGCGGGAGACTGGGCGCATGCCGGAGCTGCCCGAGGTCGAGGCGCTGAGCGACTTCCTGTCCGAGCGGCTGACCGGGCGCGTCATCGCCCGGGTGCAGCCGGTCGCGATCAGCGCGCTGAAGACGTACGACCCGCCGGTCACCGCGCTGGAGGGGCGGACCGTCGGCCCGGTGACCCGGCGCGGCAAGTTCCTCGACATCGAGGCCGGCGGCCTGCACCTGGTGGTCCACCTGGCCCGGGCCGGCTGGCTGCGCTGGAAGGACGGCCTGCCCGCCGAACCGCCGCGCCCGAGCCCGAGGAACCCGCTGGCGCTGCGGCTGCGCCTGGCCGGGGAGGCCGGCGACGGCTTCGACCTGACCGAGGCGGGGACGAAGAAGGGCCTCGCGGTCTACGTGGTGAAGGACCCGGCCGAGGTGCCCGGGGTGGCCCGGCTCGGCCCCGACCCGCTGGACCCGGCGTTCACCCTGGCGGACTTCGCCGCCCTGCTGAGCGGCGACCGGCGCCGGCTCAAGGGCGTGCTGCGGGACCAGGGCGTGCTGGCCGGGGTGGGCAACGCCTACTCGGACGAGGTGCTGCACGCGGCCCGGATGTCCCCGTACAAGCCGGCGTCCAGCCTGACCGAGGAGGAGGCGGCGCGGCTCTACGAGGCGCTCGGCGCCACGCTGCGCGGCGCGGTGGAGCGCTCGCGGGGGCTGGCGGCGGGGGAGCTCAAGGCGGAGAAGAAGCTGGGGCTGCGGGTGCACGGCCGGACCGGCCTGCCCTGCCCGGTCTGCGGGGACACCGTGCGCGAGGTGTCCTTCGCGGACTCCTCGCTGCAGTACTGCCCGACCTGCCAGACCGGGGGGAAGCCGCTGGCGGACCGGCGGATGTCGCGGCTGCTGGGGTGAGGGCGCGGGTGGGGCGGGGCTGCTGGGGTGAGGGCGCGGGTGGGGCGGGCCTGGTGCGGCCCGCCCCGCCCGGGGTGGGTTCCTGCGGGGCTCCGGTGGGAGCGGGCCCGGCGCGGGTTCAGCGCTTGACGGCGACGCCGCCCCAGTAGTACGCGGCCTTCGGGTCGGCCGGCGGCTCGCCGTCCGGGCGCCAGGCGAGGACGGGGGAGAGGCCCGGCTCGACCAGGTCCCAGCCGTCGAAGAAGCGCAGGACGTCGTCGTGGGTGCGCGGGACGAGGGTCATGCCGCCGGCCCGGGCGGCCTCGGTGACCTTGCCGACCGCCTCCGGGTCGAAGTCCTGGGTGGGGGTGGTGAGGGCGATGCAGCTGCCGGCGGGCAGGGCGTCGCGCAGGGCGGCGACCCGGCCCCACGGGTCGTCCTCGTCGGCGATGAGCATCAGCACGGCGATCATCAGCAGGCCGACCGGCTGGGTGAGGTCCAGCGTGGCGGTGAGCGCCGGGTCGGTGAACAGTTCCTCGGGCTTGCGCAGGTCGGCGTGGATGTAGGTGGTCCGGCTGGCCGGACTGGACACCATCAGGGCGCGGGCGTGGGCGAGCACGATCGGGTCGTTGTCGACGTAGACCACCCGGGTGCCGGGGCTGACCGCCTCGGCGATCTCATGGGTGTTGGGCGAGGTGGGGATGCCGGTGCCGAGGTCGAGGAACTGGCGGATGCCGTGTTCCCGGGCGAGGTGGCGGACGGCCCGGCCCTGGAAGGCGCGGTTCGCCTTGGCCATCTGCTTGACGCTCGGCACGGCCTCCTCGATGGCCTGCCCCATGGCGCGGTCCGGCGGGAAGTTGGTCTTGCCGCCCAGCCAGTAGTCGTACACGCGCGCCGAGTGGGGGGCGGTGGTGTCGACGCCGAACCGTTCCCACTGGCTCAGCTCGGCGGGGTCGTCGTCGGGCCGGTCCTGGTCCGGGATGTCCTGACTTGTCGTCATGGCCACGTCCTCTGATGGCAGATCATCACACTGGGGAAGGCACAGCGTAGCGGTCGGGAGGGGAGGGCGGGCGTCCGGTCGGGGAAGTGCTGCGGAAGCCGGGGGCGGGCGGGGTGTGCTTGCGCCGTCGGAGTGGTGATCGGGTCCGTCTGAGGCGCCATCGGGGAGCGGCGGCGGCGCACGGGGGAAGCATTCAGAATGCTGTCAGATCATCAGATTTACTCACAAATGCCCAAACGAACGCCCTCGCGGCGACTGCTGCTGGTCGCGGCCGGGATGTCCCTGCTCGGAGCGGCCGGCTGCGGGAGCCCCTGGAGCGGCGCGGACGACGCCGGGGCGGGCGCTACGGCGCGGCCGCGGGGGGCCGCCCCGGAGGCCCCGGGGCCGGCGGGGGCCCCCGCCGCCGCCCCGGCTCGGATACACCTCAACGATCCCCCCCAACCACAGAGTGTGA
>NZ_JBHWIR010000196.1:0-13321 GCF_042731835.1 Kitasatospora sp. NPDC059817
GGCGCTCCCGCGCCGCGCGCGCGCCCCGGGGGGGGGGGCCCCCGGCACCCACCTACACCCCGCCCGGGCCCCGGGCGCCCCCGCCGCCGCTGTCGTACGCCCAGCAGCGGCTCTGGTTCCTCGACCGGTTCGAGCCGGGCAGCACCGAGTACACCTCGCTGTCCGTGCTGCGCCTGCGCGGAGCGCTCGACCGGGCCGCGCTGGGCACCGCCCTGGACGCCCTGGTCGCCCGGCACGAGGCGCTGCGGACCACCTTCGCCGAGCGGGACGGCCGCGCCCGGCAGGTGGTGCGCCCGCCGCAGCCGGTCGAGCTGCCGTGCGAGGACCTCGCCGGGGCGCCCCCGGCGGCCCTGGACGCGCTGCTGGAGCGGATCGCCGCCACCCCGTTCGACCTGGCCACCGGGCCCCTGCTGCGGGCCCGGCTGGTCCGGACGGCCGCGGACGAGCACGTGCTCGCGCTGGCCGTGCACCACATCGCCACCGACGGCTGGTCGATGGGCGTCCTGGGCCGTGACCTGGGCGAGCTGTACGCGGCGGCCCGCGAGGGGCGCCCGCCACGGCTGCCCGTGCTGCCCGTGCGCTACACCGACTACGCGTCCTGGCAGCGCGCGCGCACCGACCTCGCCGAGGCGGACCTCGCCCACTGGCGCCGGGCCCTGGACGGCCTGACCCCGCTGGAGCTGCCCACCGACCGGCCACGCCCGGCCGTGCGCACCCGGGACGGCGCGCTGGTCGCCTTCACCCTGCCCGCCGGGCTGACCGCGCGGCTGCGCGAACGGGGCCGGGAGGTCGACGGCACCCTCTACACCACGCTCCTGGCGGCCTGCCAGGTCCTGCTCGCCCGCTGGTCCGGGCAGCAGGACATCGCGGTCGGCACCGTCACCTCGGGCCGCGAGCAGGGCGAACTCCACGATGTGGTCGGCATGTTCGTCAACACCCTGGTGCTGCGCGGCGCCGTCCGTCCGGAGCTGTCGTTCCGCGAACTGCTGGCCGCCGCCCACGGCACCGTCCTGGAGGCGCTCGCCCACCAGGAGGTGCCCTTCGAGCGGCTGGTGGACGCCCTCCAGCCGGAGCGCGACACCAGCCGCACCCCGCTCTTCCAGGTCATGGTGGCCCTGCACAACCTCGGCGCCGAGGTGCCGGACCTGCCGGGCCTGACGGTGGAGCCGGTCACCCCGCCCGTCCACGGCGCCACCTTCGACCTGTCCTTCGACTTCGTCGAGCGCGACGGCGGCCTGACCGGCTACCTGGAGTACAACACCGGGCTGTTCGACGCGAGGACCGCCGAGCAGCTGGCCGGCCGGCTGGGCACCCTGCTGGAGGCCGTGGCCGAGGCGCCGGAGACGGCGGTCGGGGCGCTGCCGCTGATGACGGCCGACGAACGGCGCCGGGTGCTGCGGCAGGGGCGGGGCGCGCCGCTGCCCGCGCCGGACACCACCTTCCCCGCCCTGTTCGAGGCGCAGGCCGCCCGCACCCCGGACGCCACCGCCCTGGTCGCCCGGGACGCCACCCTCGACTTCGCCGCCCTCAACGCGCGGGCCAACCGGCTCGCCCGCCACCTCGCCGCCCTCGGCGCCGGCCCGGAACAGGTGGTCGCGGTCCGGCTGCCGCGCACCTCGGACCTGCTGGTCGCGCTGTTCGCGGTGCTCAAGGCGGGCGCCGCCCTGCTCTTCGTCGACCCTGACCTGCCCGAGGAGCGGGCCGCCCTCCTCCTCGACGACACCCGGCCCCGGGTGGTGCTGACCGGGCAGACCCTGCGCGAGGTGCCGTGGGCGGCGCTGCCCGCCCACGACCTGACCGACGCCGAGCGGACCGCCCCCCTGCTGCCGCAGCACGCCGCCTACCTCGTCCACACCTCCGGCTCGACCGGCCGCCCCAAGGGCGTCGTCGTCGAACACCGCCAGCTGGTCAACCTCTGCCGGGACCACCAGGAAGGCCTGGTCGCGCCGCACACCGCCGACGGGACGCGGCTGCGGGCCGCGCTCAGCGCCTCCTTCTCCTTCGACACCAGCTGGGAGGGCCCGCTGCTGCTCGCACTGGGCCAGGAGCTCCACCTGATCGACGAGGACGTCCGGCTGGACCCGCAGGCGTTCTGCGCCCAGGTCGTCGACCGCCGCCTGGACCTGGTCAACGTCACCCCCTCCTTCCTGCGCGAACTCACCGCCGCCGGACTGCTCGCCCCCGGCCCGCACCACCCGCGCCTGCTGCTGGTCGGCGGCGAGGCCGTCCCCGCCGCCACCTGGCGGGAGCTGTGCGCGGCGCACGCGGACCTCGGCGTCACCGCCTACAACATGTACGGGCCCACCGAGTGCACCGTCGACGCCGCCTACGCCCGGTGCGCGGACCACCCCGAGCGCCCCGTCATCGGCCGCCCCGGCCGCAACCTGGGCGCCTACCTGCTCGACGGCGCCCTGCGGCCGGTGCCGCCCGGCATGCCGGGGGAGCTGTACCTGGCGGGGGACCAGGTCGCCCGCGGCTACCTGAACCGGCCCGGACTGACGGCCGCCCGCTTCCTCGCCGACCCCTACGGCCCGCCCGGGGCCCGGATGTACCGCACCGGCGACCTGGCCCGCTGGGACGCGAACGGGCAACTGGAGTTCCGGGGCCGCGCCGACGAACAGGTCAAGGTCCGCGGGTTCCGGATCGAGCCCGGGGAGGTGGAGGCCGCCCTGCTCGCCCACCCGGACGTCGCCGACTGCGCGGTCGCCGCACGCGAGCACGCCGGCCGTACGGTGCTCGTCGGCTACCCGGTGCCCGCCGGCCGCCGCGTGCCGACCGCCGAGGAACTGCGGACCTGGCTGCGGCGGACGCTGCCCGACCACCTGGTGCCCGCCGCGTTCGTCCCGTTGGCCCGAATACCGCGGACCACCGGCGGCAAGACCGACCGGCGCGCGCTGCCCGCGCCGCCCGCCCAGCCCGACCGCACCACCCCGTACGTCGCGCCGCGGCCCGGTGCCGAGGAACGGCTCGCCGCGATCTGGGCCGAGGTGCTGGGCGTGGAGCGCGTCGGCACCCGGGACAACTTCTTCGCGCTCGGCGGCGACTCCATCCTCAGCATCCAGATCGTCTCCCGCGCCCGCGCCGCCGGGCTCGCCCTCACCACCAAGGACGTCTTCCGCCACCAGAACATCGCCGAACTCGCGCTGCGTGCAGGAGATCTGACGGATCATCAAGAAATCGGCGAAGCCGAGCCCGGCGAGGCGCCGCTCACCCCGATCCAGCACTGGTACCTCGACGGCCGCCGCCCCGGCGACGCCCTGCGCTTCACCATGACCCAGCGCCTGGAACTGGCCCCCGGCACCGATCCGGCGGCCCTGCGCCGGGCGGTGCTGGCCCTGGTGGAGCACCACGCGGCCCTGCGCACCCGCTTCCACCGCACCGAGGCCGGTTGGCGCCAGGAGGTGCTTCCCCAGGGGGCGGACGGCGTCTTCACCCGGCACGACGTCAGCCACCCGGACCTCACCGGCCATGACGTGGAGGCGCAGGTCCAGCGCGCCACCGACGAGGCCCAGCGCTCCCTCGACCCCGTCGAGGGCCGGGTGCTGCGCGCCCTGTTCTTCGACCCCGGCCCCCGGCAGCCGGGCCAACTCGTCCTCACCGTCCATCACCTGGCCGTGGACGGCGTCTCCTGGCGCATCCTGCTGGCCGACCTCGAAGCGGCGTACCGCACGGCCCGCGCCGGAGCCCCCGTCGCCCTGCCGCCGACCGGCACGTCCTACGGCCGCTGGGCCACCCGGCTGGAGCGGCACACCCGCGCCGGCGCCCTGGACGGCGACCTCGGCCACTGGACGCGCACCGGCGCGGCCCCGGCCGACCTGCCCGCCGGCCGCCCCGTCCCTGACACCGACGGCCCCAACGCCCCCGCCCCCAACACCCCCGTCTCCAACACCCACGCCACCGCCGCCACCGTCCAGGTGACGCTGGACGAGCGGACCACCGAGGCGCTGCTGCGCCGCGTCCCCGAGGTCTACCGCACCCAGGTCAACGACGTCCTGCTCAGCGCCCTGGGCCGCACCCTGGCCCGCTGGTGCGGCCGGGACACCGTGCTGGTCGGAGTGGAGGGGCACGGCCGCGAGGACCTCTTCGAGGACCTGGACCTCTCCCGGACGGTGGGCTGGTTCACCGCAGAGTTCCCGCTCGCCCTGCGCGTCGACCCCGACGCCGGGTGGCACGACACCCTGCGCTCGGTCAAGGAGCAGCTGCGCGCCGTCCCGCTGCGCGGACTCAGCCACGGCGCGCTGCGCCACCTGCGGCCCGGCGGCCCGCTGACCGGCACGGCGGCGCCGCAGATCGGCTTCAACTACCACGGCCAGTGGGACACCCGCGGCGGCGCCGACGGCCTGGTCCGCGGCGCGCTGCCCCCGGCCGGTCGCGACACCGACCCCGACGAGCCCCGCCCCTACCTGCTGGACATCATCGGCGCGGTCCAGGACGGCCGCCTCGAACTGGCGTGGACCTACCCCGCCGCCGTCTACGACGAGGCGACCGTCCGCGGGCTCGCCGAGGAGATGGGCGCCGCGCTGCACGAGCTGGCCGCGCACTGCGCCCGCCCGGACGCCGGCGGCCGCACCCCGTCGGACTTCCCGCTCGCCGGCCTCGACCAGGACCGGCTGGACCGGCTCGTCGGCGACGGGCGCGAGACCGACGACGTGCTGCCGCTGACGCCGCTGCAGTCCGGCATGCTCTTCCACGGGCTCGTCGACGCCGACGGCGCCTACGTCGACCGGATCGCGGTGCGCCTGGCCGGCGTCGCCGACCCGCGGGCCTTCGCCGAGGCCTGGCAGCAGGTCGCCGACCGCACCCCGGCACTGCGTTCCAGCGTTCACTGGCGCGGTCTGCCGCACCCCGTCCAGGTGGTCGCCCGGCACGCCGCACTGCCCGTCCGCCACCTCGACTGGCGCGGCCTGACGCCCGGGCAGCGCGCCGACCGGACGGAGCGGCTGCTCGCCGAGGAGCGCGCCGCCGGGATGGACCTCGCCACCGCGCCGCTCACCCGGCTGACCCTGGCCGCGCTGCCCGGCGACGAGGTCCTGCTGCTGTGGTCCACCCACCACCTGATCCTGGACGGCTGGAGCACCGGGCAGCTGCTCACCGAGGTGTGCGAGGAGTACGCCGCGCTGACCGGCGGCCCGCAGGCGCCCCGGCCGGTCCGACGGCCGTTCGCCGACTTCCTGGGCTGGCTGCACGACCAGGACGAGGAGGCGGCCGAGGCCCACTGGCGCGGCCTGCTGGCCGGATTCACCGGCCGGACCCCGCTGCCGTACGACCGCCCGCCGACCCGGGCCCACCGCGCCCGCTCCAGCGCCGCCGCCCACCGCGAACTGGACGAGACGCTCTCCCGCCGGCTGCGCGAGAACGCCGCCGCTGCCGGACTGACCGTCAACACCGTGGTGGAGGGCGCCTGGGCGCTGCTGCTGGCCCGCTACAGCGGCGGCGACGACGTGGTCTTCGGCACCACCGTGTCCGGGCGCCCGGCCGAACTGCCCGGCGTCGAGTCGATGATCGGCCTGTTCATCAACACCGTGCCGACCAGGGTCCCGATCCCCTCGGGCGGCGTGCTGCCCTGGCTGCGGGAACTCCAGGAACGCCAGAGCGACGGCCGCCGCTTCGACCACCTGGCCCTGCCGCGCGTCCAGGCCCTGAGCGACCTGCCCGCCGGGGAGCCGCTGTTCGACAGCATGGCGGTCTTCGAGAACTACCCCGTCGACGAGTCGGCCGCCGACCGGACCGGGGTGCGGGTGGTCGAGGTGCGCGCCGACGACGCCACCACCTTCCCCTGGTGCCTGCGCGCCCACCTGGCCGAGCGGCTCGGCTTCGACCTGGCCTACGACCCCGCGCTCTTCGACCACCGGACGGCCCACGGCGCGGCCGACCGCCTGGTCCTGCTGCTCACCGCCCTCGCCGACGGCCTCGACGGCGACCTCGCCGAGCTGGACCGGCTCACCCCCGCCGACCGGGAGCAGCTGGCCTCCTGGCACGGCACCGCCCGCCCGGCGGCGCCGCGCAGCCCGCTCCAGGTCTTCGCCGAGCAGGCCAGGCGCACCCCGGGCGCGCCCGCCGTGCGCGACGGCGACCGCGAACTGACCTACCGCCAGCTCGACGACTGGTCCGACCGCCTGGCGGCCCGGCTGCTGGCCGACGGCCTGGCCCCCGAAGGCCGGGTGGCGCTGCTGATGGACCGCTCCGCCGAACTCGTCGCCGCCCAGCTGGCCGTTCTCAAGGCGGGCGGCGCCTACCTGCCCGTCGACCTCCGGGCCCCCGAGGAGCGCCGCCGCGCCCTGCTCGACCAGGTCGGCGCCGCCCTGCGGCTCACCGCCGAGCAGGTAGCCGCCGCGCGCACCGGCGCGGCCGCGCCGGTGGCGGCCCTGCCGCCCGCCGACCCCGACCGGCTGGCGTACGTGATGTTCACCTCGGGCTCCACCGGGGTGCCCAAGGCGGTGGCGGTACGGCACCGCGACGTGGCCTCGCTCGCCACCGACAGCCGCTTCGCCGACGGCCGCTGCGCCCGGGTGCTGCTGCACTCGCCGGTCGCCTTCGACGCCGCCACCTTCGAGGTCTGGGCGCCGCTGCTGGGCGGCGGCTGCGTGCTCGTCGCCCCCGCCGGGCCGGTGGACGCCGCCCTGTTGCGGCGGCTCGCCGGACCGGACGGGCCGACGGCGCTGTGGCTCACCGCCGGGCTCTTCCGGCTGCTCGCCCAGGACGCGCCGGACTGCTTCGCGGGCCTGCGCACGCTGTGGACCGGCGGGGACGTGGTGCCCGCCGCCGCGGTGCGCCGCGTCCTGGCGGCCTGCCCCGGGCTGACCGTGGTGGACGGCTACGGGCCCACCGAGACCACGACCTTCGCCACCGCCCACGCCGTCGCGGAGGCGGCGGCGGTGCCCGACACCCTGCCGATCGGCCACCCCCTGGACGACCGCCGCGTGCACGTCCTCGACCGGCTCCTGCGGCCCGTCCCGCCGGGCTGCGCGGGCGAGCTGTACGTGGCCGGCGAGGGCGTGGCCCGCGGCTACCTGGGCCGGCCCGGCGAGACCGCGGCCCGCTTCCTCGCCGACCCCTCCGGACCGCCCGGCGCCCGGATGTACCGCACCGGTGACCTGGCCAGGCGGCGCCCGGACGGCACCGTCGAGTTCCTGGGCCGCGCGGACGACCAGGTGAAGATCCGCGGCTTCCGGGTCGAACCCGGCGAGGTGGAGGCCGCGCTCGCCCGCCACCCCCAGGTCACCGACGTCGCCGTGGTCACCCGCGAGGACCGGCCCGGCGCCCGGCGCCTGGTGGCCTACCTGGTCGGCCCGGCGGGCGACGAACCCGAGGAACTGCGGGCCTTCGCCGCCCGCGCGCTGCCCGACTACCTCGTCCCCGCCGCCTTCGTCCCACTCGCCGCCCTCCCGCTGAGCCGCAACGGCAAGGTCGACCGGGCGGCCCTCCCGGCGCCGGACGAGGAGCACGGGAGCGGACGCCGCGCGCGGGTCGAGCCGCGCACCGAGGCCGAACGCCGCACCGCCGAGGTCTTCGGCGACGTCCTGGGCATCCGGCCGCCCGGCGTGGAGGACGGCTTCTTCGAGCTGGGCGGCGACTCCATCCTCAGCATCCGGCTCGCCGCCCGCCTGGCCGAGGCCTTCGGCGCCGACCTCACCCCCCGCGCCGTCTTCGACCACCCCACACCGGCCGGCCTGGCCCGCCTGCTCACCGAGGAGCAGGGCCGCCCGGGCGGCCAGGGGCGCCCGCCCGTCCTCCCGGTCGCCCGCGACGGCGCCGCGCCGATGTCGTACGCCCAGCAACGCCTGTGGTTCCTGGAGGAGTTCGCGCCCGGCGGCGCCGAGTACGTCACCGCGCTCGCGCTGCGCCTGCGCGGCGCCCTGGACACCGACGCCCTCGGCGCGGCCCTGCGCGCCCTCGCGGCCCGGCACGAGTCGCTGCGCACCACCTTCGACAGTGTCGACGGCCACGGCGTCCAGCTCGTCCACCCGCCGCAGGACGTGCCGCTGCCGCTGCACGACCTGTCCGGCCTGCCGTCGCAGCCGCGGGCGGAGGCCCTGCGCGGCCTGCTCGCCGCCGAGCGGGCCCGCCCCTTCGACCTGCGCCGCGGACCGCTGCTGCGCACCGCCCTGGTGCGGCTGGGCGAGGGCGACCACGTGCTGGCCCTGACCCTGCACCACATCGTCACCGACGGCTGGTCGACCGCCGTCCTGCTCACCGATCTGGCCCACCTCTACCGCGCCGAACTCGGCTCCGAGGAAGACCGGTTGGCGCCGCTGCCGGTGCAGTACGCCGACTACGCGCACTGGCAGCGCACGGTCGGCGCCGCCGGGGCCGACCAACTCGCCTACTGGAAGGAGCAGTTGGCCGACGTCTCGACGCTGCGCCTGCCCACCGACCGGCCCCGGCCCGCGGTGCGCACCACCAACGGGGCCACCGCCCGCCTGGAACTGCCCGCCGACACGGCCCGCCGACTGGCCCGGGTCGGCCAGGAGCGCGGCGCCACCCTGTTCACCACCCTGGTCGCCGCCGCACAGGCCTACCTCGCCCGGCTCGGCGGCGACCAGGACATCGCCGTCGGCACCGTCACCTCCGGCCGCGAGCAGGCGGAGACCCAGCGCCTCGTCGGCTTCTTCGTCAACACCCTGGTGCTGCGCTCGCGGGTGGAACCCGGGCAGCCCTTCGGCGACTTCCTCGGCGAGGTCCGGCAGACCGTCCGGGACGCCTTCGCGCACCAGGACGTGCCGTTCGAGCGCGTGGTCGACGAGGTGCAGCCGGTGCGCGACACCAGCCGCAGCCCGCTCTTCCAGGCCCTGGTCGTCCTCCAGAACACCCCGGCCGCCGACCTCGACCTCCCGGGCCTGCACGTGACCGACGTCGAGACCGACACCACGCAGGCGGCCTTCGACCTCGCGCTGGAGTTCGCGGAGGCCGACTCCGGCGCGCTGCACGGCCTGATCACCTACAACACCGACCTGTTCGACCCGGCCACGGCCGAGCGGATGGCCGGCCAGCTCGCCACCCTGCTGACCGCCGTCGCCGAGGACCCGGATCGCGCCATCGGTGCGCTGCCGCTGGCCGGCGGCGACCAGCTGGCGGCCGAACTCGACCGGGCGCGCGGCACCTTCCGGCCCGTCCCCGAGGCGACCCTGGCCGAACTCTTCGAGCGCCAGGCCGCCCGCAACCCCGACGCGGTGGCGCTGCTCGACGGCGGTCGCGAGCTGAGCTACGCCGAGGTGGAGCGGGCGGCCAACCGGCTGGCCCACCGGCTCATCCGGCGCGGCGTGGGGCCGGAGCGGCTGGTCGCCCTCGCCCTGCCCCGCTCGGCGGCGGCGGTGGTGGCCCAGCTCGCCGTGGCCAAGGCCGGCGGCGCCTTCCTCCCGGTGGACCCGGACTACCCGGCGCCCAGGCGGGAGTTCATGGTGCGCGACGCGGGCGCCCACCTGGTGCTCGACGACCCGGCCGAGGTGTGGTCCGCCGACGGGCCGCAGACCCCGCCCACCGACGCCGACCGCGCCACCGCGCCGACCGATGCCGACCGCGACACCGCTACCGCGCCCACCGATGCCGACCGCGCCACCGCGCTCACCCCCGGACACCCGGCCTACGTCATCTACACCTCCGGATCGACCGGCACGCCCAAGGGCGTCCTGGTGACCCACGCCGGACTCGCCGCCTTCGCGGCGGCCGCCGCCGAGCAGTACGCCGCCGGCCCCGGGGCCAGGGTGCTCCAGTTCGCCTCGCCCAGCTTCGACGCCTCCGTCCTGGAGCTGTGCGTCTCCCTGCTCAGCGGGGCCACCCTGGTCACGGGGGAGGAAGGGCCGCTCGTCGGCGAGCGCTTGGCCGAGGTCCTGGCCGAACGGCGCATCACCCACGCCCTGATCCCCCCGGCGGCCCTGGCCACCGTGGACCCGGAGACGGCCGCGACCCTGCCCGCCCTGCGCACCCTGGTCGTCGGGGCGGAGGCCTGCCCGGCCGACCTGGTCGACACCTGGGCCCCCGGCCGCCGGATGATCAACGCCTACGGCCCCACCGAGGCCACCGTGGTCGCCACCTGGACGGGCCCGCTGTCGCCCGGCACCGGCGCACCCGCGATCGGCCGCCCCGGCGGCGCCGCCCGCAGCTACGTCCTGGACGCCGCCCTGCGGCCGGTGCCGCCCGGTGTGACCGGAGAGCTCTGGCTGGCCGGCCCCGGCCTCGCCCGCGGCTACCTCGGCCGCCCGGGGCTGACGGCCGGGCGGTTCCTCGCCGACCCCTTCGGCGCGCCGGGCGAGCGGATGTACCGCACCGGCGACCTCGCCCACCGGGACGCCGACGGCGAACTGCGCTTCGCCGGCCGCGTCGACGACCAGGTCAAGCTGCGCGGCTTCCGGATCGAACCGGGCGAGATCGAGAGCGCGCTGCGCCGCAGCCCCCTGGTGCGCGACGCCGTCGTCACCGTGCGCGCCGACGCCCCCGGGAGCGGTACGGGCTCCGGGGCCGGCCGGCTGGTCGCCTACGTCGTCCCGGCGGTCGGTGCCGTACCGGTCGGGGCCGCACCGGAGGGGGCCGGAGACGGCGACGGCGAGGCCGCTGCGAGGCTGCCCGCCGCCGAACTGCGCGCCCACCTGGCCGGGTTGCTGCCGCCGCACCTCGTCCCGTCGGTGTTCGTACCGTTGGAACGGCTGCCGCTCACCCCGAACGGCAAGCTCGACCGGCGGGCCCTGCCCGAACCGGGGCCCGCGCAGGCCGCGGCCGGTCCGCGCCGGGAGCCGGGCACCGACACCGAACGCCGGATCGCCCGGATCTGGGCCGACGTCCTGGGCATCGAGGAGGTCGGCGCCGACGACAACTTCTTCCTGCTCGGCGGCGACTCCATCCTCAGCATGCAGGTGGTGTCCAGGCTGCGCCGGGACGGCCTGTACCTCGCCACCCGGGAGCTGTTCACCCACCAGACGGTGGCCGAACTGGCCACCGTGGTGCGCACCGCCCCCGACCGCGAGGACGACGGCCCGGTCACCGGGGACGTGCCGCTCACCCCCATCCAGGAGTGGTTCCTGACCACCCCGCGCGCCGCCCACCACCACTTCAACCAGTCGACCCTGCTCGAACTCGGTGCCGACCCCGATCCGCGGGCACTGCGGGCCGCGCTGGACGCCCTGCTCGAACACCACGACGCCCTGCGCCTGCGCTTCACCCACGACGAGACGGGCTGGCACCAGTTCAACCCGCCGCCCGCCCCCGCCGAGGACGTCCTCGTCCGGTACGACCTGGCCGGGCAGAGCGCCGAGGCCGCCGACGCGGCGATGGCCAAGGCGGCCGACGAACTGCACGGCGGCTTCGACCTGGCCCGGGGCCCGCTGCTGCGGGCGGCCCTGTTCACCGGCGCCCCGGACCGCCCGGCGCTCCTGCTGCTGGTCGCCCACCACCTGGTCGTCGACGCCGTCTCCTGGCGCCTGCTGCGCGACGACCTGGAGAGCGCCTACCGGCAGGCCGTCCTGGGCACGCAGATCACGCTGGGGGAGCGCGGCACCTCCTACCGGGACTGGGCGCTCCGGCTCGCCGCCCATGTCGCCGACGGCGGCCTGGACCACGAACTGCCCTACTGGGACGAGGCGGTGAGCGCCGCCGAGGCCCTGCCCGGCCGACCCGCCGAGCCCGGTGCCGCTGACCCCGGTGCCGCCGAGCCCGGTGCCGCCGAGACCGCGACGGTCACCGTCGAACTGGACGAGGAGGACACCGAGGCACTGCTGCGCGCGGCCCCGGCGGCCTACCGCACCCGCGTCAACGACGTGCTGCTGACCGCCCTCGCCCTGGCACTGGCCCGCTGGACCGGCCATGAGCGGATCCGGCTGGACCTGGAGGGGCACGGCCGGGAGGACGTCGTGGAGGGCGTGGACCTGTCCCGCACGGTCGGCTGGTTCACCACCATGCACCCGGTCACCTTCCACGTCCCCGACCCCGAGGACCTCGGCCCGGACCGCGACTGGCGCGCCCTGGTGAAGTCGATCCGCCGCCAGCTGCGCGCCGTGCCGGGCAACGGGCTGGGCTTCGGCGCCCTGCGCACCTTCGGTCCGCCCGAGGTCCGCGAGCGCCTCGCCGCCGGCGCGCACGGCCAGGTGGTCTTCAACTACCTCGGCCAGTGGGACGCGCGGCCCGAGACCGCCGGCGACGGCCTGGTCCGCGCCGAGCACGGCTCCTTCGGGCAGGACCACGACCCCCGCGACGGCGGCTCGCACCCGGTGGAGGTGGTGGGCGCGGCGCAGCACGGGCGCCTCGCCTTCACCTGGCACCACCGCCCCGCCCTCCACGACACGGCGACCGTGCGCCGGGCGGCCGAGGAGTTCGCCCTGGCGCTGCGGCACATCGCCCGGCACGCCCGGGGAGGACGGTGACGGCCGCCCACCCGCCGCTGAAAAGACCACCGCCGCAAGACCACCGCCGCAAGACCACCGCTGGAAACCCGACAACGACGAAGGAGCACGACATGGACGAGAACACCCGCTACCAGGTGCTGCGCAACGACGAGGAGCAGTACTCCCTCTGGCCGGTCGACCTCGACGTGCCCGCCGGCTGGCAGCCCGTCGGCCAGGAGGGCACCGAGGCGGAGTGCACCGCCTACGTCGACGAGGTGTGGACCGACATGCGGCCGCGGAGCCTGCGCGAGCGCATGGAGAACGCCGGATCCTGACCGGCCGCAGTACTTCCGTCCCACGACAACCCCGAGGAGCTGACCGTGACCCCTTCGCTGCGCACCGAACACCTGGAGTTCATCCCCTACCGGGCCGAGGACGAGGACGCCTTCGTCTCCCTCCTCCGCAACGCTGACGTGTGCAGCTGGATGGGCCAGGACCTGGTCCCCGAGCCGCAGATCCGCGCGCTGTTCCGCGCGATCCTGACCGACGTGTACCCGCAGCAGCTCTTCGACGTGTGGGGCCTGTGGCTGGACGGGAGGTACGCGGGCCACGCCGAGGTGAAGAAGACCGGGAACGTCGACGGCCACGAGCTGGTCACCGCCCTCGCCCCGGAGTTCTGGGGCCGGGGCCTGGGTACCGAGGTGGTCCGCGGCCTGATCCGGTACGCCGCCGACGAGTTGGGGCTCAAGGAGGTCTACGGCATGGTGGGCGCGGAGAACGCCCCGAGCCTGGCGATGTCCCGGCGGCTGGGCTTCCGGCACCTGCGCGACGTCGTCGGGGACGACGGCTCGGTGACGAAGGTGGTGGCGCTCTCGACGACCGGCCAGGCCTGACCGGGCCCGGCCGGGTATGACCGCGGCCCCCGGCGCGGCCGGTCGCGCCCCCGGGCGGGGACGGGCGTGCCCCCGCAACCCAGGGGCTTATAAAAAAATGAAGCTGGCGCCCACAAA
>NZ_JBHWIR010000197.1:0-13182 GCF_042731835.1 Kitasatospora sp. NPDC059817
GGCGTGCGTCACCGCTGTGGGGGGGGGGGGGGGCGCGGCGGGGTGGGGGGGGGGGGGGCGGGGGTGGGGGGGCGGCCCCCCCCCCCCCCCCCCCGCCGCCGGACGGTCTCAGGAGGCCTTCAGCAGCGGCCGGTTGTTGCACGGCCGGCCGTTCGGGCTGCTCGAACTCCCCCCGGGGGCGTGTCTTGTGGATCAGGCCGGGCCCGCGGCGTCTGGGCACGCACCTCGCCGCGTTGTCGTCGGTCGCCGATGCTCCGCATGGACTCCCTCCTCCGCCTTACGATGCACGCACCCAGACGCCGCGCGCTGATCCGACCTGATCCACAAGACACGCCCTAACCGACCACCGTAGTACCAGCGGCCGTCGAGCCCGAGCACCAGCGCGCCGCCACCCGCCGTGAAGTGAACCGGCCGACGCCGGAGGCGAGTTGCCGCTAAGGGGGGCGCGGCTCCGCGCTCCGGCGTCCCATCGCGTTTCCCCTCCTCGTGCGAGGTGCGGGCGCCCTGCCGAGCGGGGGCCCGCACCTTCCGGCACTCAGGAGAGCGGTGGGCCGCGCGGGAATAACGAAAACCTCTTGCGGAATTCGGCCGCTCGCACGCGGCGGGCCGGGTCGCGCGGAGCGGACGACACCGGGGGGAAGGTCGGGGGCGGGCCGAGAGCGGGCCGAGAGCCCCGGGGACAGCCCCGGACGTGACGGTGCCGGGAAGCGCACTCGGGGGGTGTGCGCTCCCCGGCAACGGGGTGGTGGCGGCCACCCGGCCGGAGTCCCGGGGCCTGGGCTCAGACGGCCGTGACGGGAATGCTAGGGCGTGTCACGGGGCCCTGACCAGAGTCCTGAACTGGCCAATTCCCGCCCAGGACATGCCAGCTGGAGCCGATGACTGACGAACCGTCAACAACCGGCCAGGCCGCCGCCCGGCCACCGGAACCGGTCAGGCCGCCGCCCGCACCGGGGCCGCCTGCGCCGCCGCCCGCCCGCCGGCGCAGCCGCCGTGCAGCCGGGCCAGCCCGGCGGCCAGCCCCGCCCGGTCCCCGGCGAGCCACAGGCGCAGCGCGGCGGACAGCGCGGCGCTGGCCGGTCCGCTCGACGGGCCGCCGGTCCGCGCGATCCGCTCGCCCAGCAGCGGCAGCAGGTCCGCGATCGGGGCGGGCAGCCAGAGGGTCAGGGCGCAGGGGGCGGGCCGGGCCAGGACGCGCCGCAGCGGCAGCGCGGAGGCGTCGTCGTGCAGCGCGGGGATGACCTCCAGCAGGCCGTCGACCACCACCTCGGAGACGTCCCCGCCGTGGCCGCGGGCGAGGGCCCGCAGCAGCGCGCGTTCGGCGGCGGTGATCCGGACGGTCAGCATGACCTCGTCGCAGTCCATGGTCCCGGTTCCCCTGTCGTGGAAGTCGTGGCGGTCGTGGCGGTCGTGGCCATCGGGGCCGGTGGGCCCGCCCCGGTGGTTCTCCTGCCCGTCAACGAGGCTCCGCTACCGGCGTTATCAGGCCGTAGTGGCCGTCGTAGCGGCGGTAGAGCACCCGGGCACGGCCGTCGCCGGGGTCGGCGTAGCAGACGAACGGGCCGCCGGTCAGCCAGAGCCGCCGGGCCGCCTCGGTGAGGTCGAGCGGGTCCGCCGGGTCGGCACCCGTGGACCGGCCCACCCCGGGCGCGCCGCTGAGCGGGCAGCGGTGGACCAGCGCGTCCCGGCCGGTCACGGCGTCCGCGAAGAGGTGGAACGGCCGGTCCAGCGCGAGCAGTTCGCGGATGGCCTGCTCGGGGGTGCGGCGGGCGAGGACGACCTCCTTGCGCCGGGCGATCCGCCGTTCGGCGAGCGGGCGGGCGGCGTACTGCGGGCGGTAGGCGCTCTCGTGGGCGGCGGCGAATCCGATGTCGCCCTGCTCGCGCAGCCGGGCGGCCCGGCCGGCGAGGGTGCCCAGGGCGACGTCGACGGCCTCGCGGGCGGTGGCGGCGGCGAGTTGCACCCGGACCGGACCGGCGCCGGCCAGGTCGACGTGGGCCTGCGCGAGGGCGGGCCGGGTGATGGCCCGGTCGCGCACGCGGGTGAGCCGGATGCGCAGCGCGCGGGTTCCGGGGCCGAGCCCGGCCGCCGTGTCCAGTGCCTGCGCCCGGGCGTACTCGGCGTTCTCGCGCGGCAGCTCGCCGCGGATCTCCACCCGGACGTCGAGGGCGGGCCGGTGGCGCAGACTGGTCATCAGGGTCCTCCTTCTCCCGGACCATGCTGGCCCTCGGGCGGCCGGGCGGCGAGGGTCCAAAGACCCTGCGCGAGGGGACCGGCCCGGATCTTTCCGGTGGGGCCTTCGCCGCAGGTCAGCACCGCGTTCCGGGGCGGTCGGAGCCACTGCGGATGATCGACCGTTGGAGTGATCCACCCGCGTTCGGCGCAACGCCCGTCGAACCGGCGCGTTTGCCATGACGTGCGCCCCTCCAGCCGGGGCACGCGCGGATCCGCGCGAGCCGGCCCCCCACCACCCGGCCGGCCCGTCGGGGCCCCCGGTACCGTCCGCACCGGCTCCTCTGATGAGAGGTACTGACATGACCCTGCTGACCGAGACGCGGCAACGGGACCTCCCCCCGAGAACCGCACCGACCGCACCCCGCACCACCCGCTCGACCGTCCCCCCGCTCGCCCCCGGCGCCGTCCCCGGCCTCGGCCACGCGGCCGCCCTGCTGCGCGACCCGCTCGGCTTCCTCGGCTCGCTCTCCCGGCACGGCGGCGTCGTCCGGATCCGGCTCGGGCCGCGCACCGTCTGCGTGGTCACCGACGCCCCGCTCGTCCACACCCTGCTCGTCGCGCTCGCCTACAACTGCCCGCGCGGCGCCGTCCAGGACACCCTCAAGACGGCGTTCGGCGACGGCCTGCTGATGTCCGAGGGCCAGGCCCACCGCGACCGCCGCCGGATCATCCAACCCGCCTTCGGGCCGGACCGGATGGCCGAGTACGTCGCCGTGATGCACCAGGTCACCGAGGAGCGGGCCAGGCGCTGGCACCCCGGTCAAGTCCTCGACGTGGCCAAGGAGATGAACCACCTCGCGCTGGAGATCGTCACCCGCTCGCTGTTCGACGCCCGGCTGAGCGAGGATGCCACCCTGGCCTTCCACCAGGCCCTGCCGGACCTGGTGAAGGGCCAGATCGTCCAGTCCCTCTACCCGCACCCGGCGCTCGCCCGGCTGCCGCTGGCGGTCAACCGGCGCTTCGACGCCGCCGTCCGGGTGCTCAACCAGGTCGTCGACCAGGCCGTCAGGCCGACGGGCACCCGATCCGCCGAGCGGGGCGGCACCCTGCCCGCCCTGCTGCGCGCCGCCACCGACCCGGGCACCGGCCGGCCGCTCACCGAGGCGGACGTCCGGTCCGAGGCGATCACCATGTTCGGCGCCGGCACCGAGACCGTCTCCACCACGCTGACCTGGCTCCTCGACGAACTCCTGCGCCACCCCGAGGTGGAGGCCCGGGTGCTCGCCGAACTCGACGAGCACCTGCCCGCCGGAGCCGCCCCCACCCCCGAGGCGCTGGCCAGGCTCACCTACACCCGCAGCGTCACCCAGGAGGTGGTGCGGCTGCACGCGCCCAACGCCTTCCTGATGCGCACCGCCCAGGTGCCGGTGGACCTCGGCCCGTACCGGATCCCGGCCGGCACCGAACTGCTCTACAGCCTCACCGCACTGCACCGCGACCCGGACCGCTACCCGGACCCGCTGCGCTTCCGCCCGGAGCGCTGGCAGTCCGGCGGGGCCGGGCGGCACTCCTTCCTCCCGTTCGGGGCCGGCAAGCACAAGTGCATCGGGGAAGCCTTCGCCTGGGCCGAGCTGACGGTCGCGGCGGCCGCGATCCTGCGCCGCTGGCGGCCGGTGGCCGTCCCCGGCGCCCGGGCCCGGGAAGTGGTGTGGACGACGGTCCAGGCGCACGGGCTGCGCGTGCGGCTGACCCCGCGCGGCGCCCGGGTGCCCCGCCCGGACAGCCCGCCGGACGACCGGGTTGGAGAGGGCCGGGCGCGGGACGACCGGGCGGGAGAGGACCGAGCGGGAGAGGACCGAGCGGGAGAGGACCGAGCGGGAGAGGACCGGGCGGGAGAGGACCGGGCGGCCGTCGAGGCCCCGCCGGCGGCCCGCTGCCCGGTGAGCATCCCCGCCTCGGCCCCCGCCGCGCCCCAACTCCCGCAACGGTCCGGCGAACTGCGCACCGCCGCGGCCCGGCACGCCGCCTGGGTGGTCGGCCGCAACCTCCTCACCCCGCCCGAGATGACCCGCTACGGGGCCTACGCCCTGCACGAGTTGATCGGCCACGCCTTCCCCCGCGCGCACGGCGCCGACCTCGACCTGCTGGTGGACATGCTGGGCTGGTTCACCATCCTCGACGACCGCTTCGACGGCCCGCCCGGGCGCCGCCCCGTCGAAGCCCGCGACGTCGTCGACCCGCTCATCGACGTCCTGTACCGCACCGGGGCCGATCGGACGGGCGCCTCCGCGCCGGTCGGCGCGGGCCCGGCGCCGCGCTCCGGCGACCACGTGCTCCGCGCCTGGCACGACCTGTGGAGCCGCCAGGCGCAGGGCATGTCCCCCAACTGGCGCGCCCGGGCCGCCCGGGAGTGGCAGGCCTGTCTGGAGACCTTCCCCGCCGAGGCCGAACACCGCGCCCACGGCACCGTCCCCGCCCTCGGCCTGCCCGAGACCATGCGGCTGCGCCGCCACGGCAGCTGTCTCTACCCGTTCATGAACATACTGGAACGGGTCCACGGCGCCGACGCCCCCGCCGCCCTCCACGCGGAGCCCGCACTGCACCGGCTGCGTGCCAACACCGCCGACGCCGCCACGCTGATCAACGACCTGTACTCACTGGAGCGGGAGGAACGCCAGAGCGCGGCCGCCTTCAACACCGTCCTCACCCTGCAACGGATCCGCGGCTGCACCCGCAGCCGGGCCGTCGGCGCCGTCCGCTCCCGGGTCGCCCGGCTGCGGCGGGAGAACGACGCCCTGCGCAGCGACCTGCGCCACCGCCACCCGGCCGGGCGCTGGTACCTGGACGGCACCCGGGAGCTCATCGAGGGCGTCCAGGCCTGGACCAGCACCAGCGACCGCTACCTCGTGACGGACGGTCCTCGGACGTAGGGGCTCTCTTTCGGATCACGCCGGGCGCGCGACGCCGGAGCACGCACCTCGCCGCGTTGTCGTCGGTCGCCGATACTCCGCATGGACTCCCTCCTCCGTCTTGCGATGCACGCACTCCGACGCCGCGCGCTGATCCGACGTGATCCGAAAGAGAGCCCCTAGCGCTGGCCGGCCGGTCTTGGCCGGGCAGGACGCAGGAGGTGCCTACTTGCGGCCGCCGAGCGCGAACAGCAGCAGCACGAAGCCGGCGAACAGGTGCGTGGCGAAGATGTAGATGCCCGCCCGGATGAGCATGGCCTTGCGTCGACGCTTCTCTTCGCGCGTGCCGTCGCTCGTGCTCTCGCTCATGGCGGGGGTTCTCCTCGGGTCGGCCGGCCGGGTCGGGCGCGGGTTCAGCGGGCCCGACGGGCTCGAAGGGTTCAACGGGCTCGAAGGGCTCGAAGGGCTCGACACGCTCGACCGGCCCGAGGGCCTCGGCGGGCTCAACGGTGCGGCTGGCCGCCGGGCTCGCGCAGTTCGGTGAGCAGCGCGCCCTGGTCGGTGATCAGCTCGGTCAGGATCCGGCGCGCGGCCCGCAGCAGCTCGGCCACGTCCGGGGTGCTGAGCGCGTACACCACGGTGTTGCCCTCACGGGTGGCGGCGACCAGTTGGGTACGGCGCAGCACCGCGAGCTGCTGGGAGAGGTTGGAGGGCTCGACCTCGATCTCGGCCAGCAGCTCGCGCACCGGCCGGGGCCCGTCCTGGAGCAGTTCCAGCACCCGGATCCGGACCGGATGGCCGAGGGTGCGGAAGAACTCCGCCTTGGCCTGGTACAGCGGGACGGGCATGGTCCGCGTCCCTCCCTCGGGTACGGCTCGGTGAGCGTGCGGCCGCGTCCTCACCGGCGGCCGGCAAGCATCATCGCCACAGATGAAGATTTCTTCAAGTCGTCACAGTGGGCGCCCGGCCGTCGCCTGGCGGCCACCCGGCCCGCCGGGGCCGCCCCCGAGTGGTCCGCGTCACATCCGGAGGGCGTGCGGGAACGCCGGAAGCCGAGCCCGGGACGCTGCCAACTCTCGGACTCGGCGGTCATGGTGAGGTTCCGTCAGCAGAGTACAGGTACATCCACCTCGACCGGGGCCGGCCCCCGCCAGATCGACTCGACGGCGAAGGTCGCGTGGAGGGTCGAACCGCACGGCACGGTGACGCTGACGCCGTCGACCCGCACGGTGGCGGCCGTGAACACGGCGCGCCCGCTCGCCGAGCCGAGCGACTCGCCGCCGACCACCCCGGCCGACAGTCGGGTGAGCAGTTCCTGCGGCTTCGGCGGCCACGGGGTGTCCGGGGTGGGCGGACCGGCCAGGCCGATCTGCCCGTACAGCACGACGCTGGCGCCGGTGACCTCGGCGCAGACCTTGGTCGACAGCCCGGCCTGCAGGCCGTTGTAGCCGCAGGTCGTCACCGTGGCGGCGGTCTCGGCCGCGCCGCTGGTCGACACGGCGAGCGCCGGCACCGGCGCCGCGAGCAGGGCGACGGCGCCGGCCGCGCCCGAGGCGATCCGGGTGATGCGGTTCATTGCCTCCTCCTTCGGAGGGTACGAGGAACGATCAGAACAGGTGAGGTAGCACATGTGACATTTCACATGCGCCATGAAGAGACTTTGCCATGCGATTCCCATGCCATGACCGCGATTCTGCCTTCGAAGTGCCGAGCAGACCGAAACCAGACCTTTGATGGCGTAATCCCACCCCGGAGGGTCGGGCTCCGCGCACCTGCCACGGCCGGCCTCCCCGGTGCCCGGCGCGGGGCCGGTCGCCCGCCTCGCAGGCGTCGGCCCGGGGACGGCCCGACCGGCGTCCGCGCCCACGGGCGGGCCACCGGTCGGCCGCCGCCGGCTCAGTCCAGGGAGGCCCGCAGGGCGTCGACCCGGGTGACGGCGGCCGCGAAGGCGGCGCGGTCGAGCCGGCCGGAGTCCAGGGCGTCGGCGAGGGCCGTGGTGGCGTCCTCGGCCTGCTGAGGGTCGCGGGCGGAGCAGAGGATCAGGTCCATCCCGGCCTCGGCGGCGGCCACCGCGCGGTCGCCGGGGCCGCCGTACGGGGCGAGGGCCTCGGCCTCCAGGGCGTCGGTGACGGTGACGCCCCGGAAGCCCAGGCGGCCGCGCAGCTCGCCCTCGACCACGGCGGGCGACATCCCCGCCGGGCGGTCCGGGTCGAGCGCCGGGTAGACCGCCCAGGAGGCCATCACCAGCCGGACGCCCGCCGCGATGGCCGCCCGGTAGGGCTCCTCACCGCGGGCGCGCAGCTCGTCCAGCGGCACGGACAGGGTGACGGGGCGGTCATCGGTGTTCTCGCCGTTGACGGCCGAGCCCAGCCCGGGGAAGTGCTTGGCGGTGGCGGCGACGCCCAGGCCCTGCTGGGCGGCGAGGAAGGCGCTGCCCAACTCGCCGACGCCGGCGGGGTCCTGACCGTAGGAGCGCTCATGGCGGTCGATGAAGTTGCCCGGGGTGTCGTAGACGTCCAGCACCGGCGCGAGGTTCACGTTGAGCCCCGCGTCCGCGAGCGTCCCGGCGGCGCCGACCCCGGCGCGGCCCGCCGCGCCGAGCGGGTCGGGCTCCGATCCGGTCCGGCGGGCGGAGAGTTCGGGCTCGCCGGGCAGGCGGCGCACCTTGCCGCCTTCCTGGTCGGTCATCAGCAACAGCCCCTCGGACACCGGCGACTGCGCCGCCGCCTGCCGCAACTGACCGACGGCCTCGGCGAGTTGCGCCGGGCTCGTGACATTCTCGGCGAACAGGATGACCCCGGCCGCCCGCCCCTCCCGAATCGTCTGCAGCACGCCCGGCGGCGGTGTCGGACCGGCGTAGGAGAGTACGATCCGGCGCCCCGCGAGCTGCCGCGCGTCCTGATCGGCCATCTCCGCCACCACCGTCCCCTCACCCGGGGCACTGACCCTCCCGGGTATCGACCCCGGCACGTCCGGTATCGACTCCGGCACGGACGCCGGTGCCGACGCCGACACTGACCCGGCCGGAACCGGCCCGAGCGTGGCCGCCAACACCACCAGCATCGCGCCGAACTGGACGGTGCGCCGAAGCACGGCCATCACGCCTCCCTGAGGTCGGCAGCGGGATACGGCCCGTCAAGGCACCCGAGCCCGTCAAGGCACCCGAGCCCGTCGCCACCATAGCCCGGACCCCGGAGGAGCACACCCGCGCCCGCGCGGACGGGGGACCCGGGCACCGGCCGCCCTCAGACCTCAGACCTCAGCCCTCAGCCCTACCGGCGCAGCAACCGCCCCAGGACGGCGATCCCCTCCGCGATCTCCCCCGGCGCACCCGCCGCGTAGCCGAGCACCAGTCCCGGCGGGTACGGCAGCCGCGCGTGCCAGGACAGCGGCTGCACCTTGACGCCCTCGGCGAGCGCCGCCGTGGCCAGTTCGGTGTCCGTGCAGCGGACCCCGGGCGGCAGGGTGAGCATCAGGTGCAGGCCGGCCGCCGCGCCGTGGACGGTGGCGCCGGGGAGGTGGGCGTGGACGGCGGCGATCATCGCGTCCCGTCGGCGGCGGTGGCGGTGGCGCAACAGCCGCAGGTGGCGGTCGAGTTCGCCGGACTCCATCAGCCGGGCCAGCACCAGCTGCGGCAGCACCGGGTTGCCCAGGTCGGCGAACCGCTTGGCCTCCAGGACGGCCTCGCGCAGCCGCGGCGGCACCAGCAGCCAACCGGTGCGCAGCGCGGGGGCGAGCAGCTTGGAGATGCTGCCCGCGTAGCAGACCTGCTCCGGCAGGGCGGCGCGCAGCGCGGGGACGGGCGGGCGGTCGTAGCGGTGCTCGGCGTCGTAGTCGTCCTCGATGACCAGGCCGCCCTCGCCCGCCCAGCGCAGCAGTTCGCGCCGCCGCTCGCCGCCGAGGACGACCCCGGTCGGGTACTGGTGGGCCGGGGTGAGCAGGACGGCCGGGGCGCCGGTGGCGCGCAGCGCGTCGACCCGGACGCCCTCGGCGTCGACCGGGACGGGCGGGGTCGCGGCGAGCCAGTGGGCGAGGTGCTGGCGGGCGCCGAGCGAGCCCGGGTCCTCGACGGCGACCTCGGTGACGCCCATCCGGCCGAGGGCCCGGCCGAGCAGGGCGAGGGCCTGGGCCGTCCCGGCGACGATCAGCACCTCGTCCGGTTCGGCGCGGATGCCCCGGTTGCGGGCCAGCCAGTGGGCGACGGCCCGGCGCAGTGCGGGGGCGCCGCGGACGTCGCCGTAGCCGAGGTCGGCGGCGGCGAGGCCGTCGAGGACGGCGCGTTCGGCGCGCAGCCAGGCGGTGCGGGGGAAGGCGGCGAGGTCGGGCACGCCGGGCGTGAGGTCGATCCGGGCGGGCGTGCCGCGCAGCAGGTCGAACACCTCGGGGTCGGGGTCGGCGTGGAACAGGACGGGCTCCGGCCGGGCGCGCGGCGGGGCCGGGGGTGTGGCTGACAACGGGGATGCGGCCGACAAGGGGGGCGCGGGCGGCGCCGGAACCGCGACGACGACGGTGCCGCCCCTGCCCCGGCCGGCGATCTGGCCCTCCTCGGCGAGGCGCCGGTAGGCGTCGGTCACCACTCCCCGGGAGACGCCGAGTTCGGCCGCCAGCCCCCGGGTGGCGGGCAGCCTGCTGCCCGTGGGGAGGCGGCCGTCGGCGATGGCCTCGCGCAGTCGGCGGGCGAGCCAGCCGGTCAGGCCGCCGGGCGGGGCGTCGGCGGTGTCGAGCTGGAGGAAGTCGGCGCCCGGGTCCGCCTGTTTGGACCTGTCATCCGGTGCTTCTTTGGACCTGTTCACCGGGCCATTGTGGCGTGAGGGTGGGGCCATGACCACGGAAACGGCACCACTGAACGACCGGCAGGACGCCGAAGGCCCCGATCACCTCACCGGCTACGTCCCGGGTTACGTCCACGGCTACTCGGAGACCGAGGCGCAACGGCTCGGCGACCAGGCGGACACCCTCGCCGAGCTGCTGCACGCGGGCACCGCGTACCCGGCGGGCAGCCGGGTGCTGGAGGCCGGCTGCGGGGTGGGGGCGCAGACCGCGCACCTGCTGGCCGCCAGTCCCGGCGTGCTGCTGACGGCGGTGGACGTCTCTGCGGAGTCGCTGGCGCAGGCCCGGGCCCGGGTGACGGCCGAGGCGCCCACCGCGCGGGTCACCTGGCACCACGGCGACCTGCGCCGACTCCCCTTCCCGGACGGCGCGTTCGACCACGTCTTCGTGTGCTTCGTGCTGGAGCACCTGGCCGATCCGGTGGCCGCGTTGACCGCGCTGCGGCGGGTGCTGCGGCCGGGCGGGACGATCACGGTGATCGAGGGCGACCACGGCTCGGCCTTCTTCCACCCGCAGGGCCCGGCGGCCCGCGACGCGGTCGACCTGCTGGTGCGGCTCCAGGCGGCGGCGGGCGGCGACGCCCTGCTCGGGCGCCGCCTGTACCCGATCCTGTCGGAGGCCGGCTTCCGGGACGTGGCCGTCCGCCCCCGCACCGTCCACGCCGACGGCGCCCGCCCCACCCTGGTCGAGGGCTTCACCCGGCGCACCTTCGTCGCGATGGTCGAGGCCGTCCGCACCGAGGCGCTGGCCGCCGGTCTGACCACCCCCGACGCCTTCGACCGCGGCATCGCCGAACTGCGCCGCACGGCCGAGCCGGGCGGGACGTTCCACTACACCTTCTTCAAGGCGGTGGCGGTCAACCCGTAGGCCGGTCGGGCGGGGAGGTCCGCCCGCCTGCCCGCCCGCTCACTCCGGGCTGTCGCCGAGGGCGGCCAGGAGGGTGCGCATGGCGTCGACGAGCGCGGCGGTCCGGGGGGCGTCGAGGCCGGCGAGGAGGAGCCGCTCGGTGGCGAGGTGGTCGGGGAGGGCGCGGTCGATCAGGGCGTGGCCCTCGGGGGTGAGCCCGACCACGCGGCTGCGGCCGTCCTGGTCACTCTGGGTGCGGGTGACCAGGCCGCGGGCCTCCAAGCGGTCGAGGCGCTGGGTGATGGCGCCGGAGGTGACCATGGCGGACTGCATCAGTCCGGTGGGGGTGAGGCGGTAGGGCGGCCCGCTGCGCTTGAGGGTGGCGAGGACGTCGAAGGAGGCGGCGTCCAGGCCGTGTTCGCCGAAGGTCCGGTTGAGCTCCGCGTCCATCAGGCGGTAGAGGCGCTTGAGCCGGCCGATCACCTCCATCGGGGAGACGTCCAGGTCGGGGCGTTCGGCGGCCCACTGCGCGACTACTCGGTCCACATGATCTGCATCTGCCACAGGTTCAGGGTAGGGGATTCCGCCGGGATTCCTTAGCGATGAGGTAACTGTGAGCCACGTCACCCCGTCAAAGCGGTGAGAGATGCCTTAGCGCTGAGATACATTTGCTTAGTGCTAAGAAATCGCCTCGGAATCGTGCTGGTGACGGCGATAGCCCCCGCCGTCTGGGGGTCGACGTACATCGTCACCACCGAACTGCTCCCGCCCCACCGTCCACTCCTCGCGGCCGTCCTCCGGGCCCTGCCCGCAGGGCTGCTGCTGATCGCCGTCACCCGCCGGCTGCCGAAGGGCAGCTGGTGGTGGCGCGCACTGGTCCTCGGCGCACTGAACATCGGCGCCTTCCTCGCCCTCCTCTTCATCGCCGCCTACCGCCTCCCCGGCGGGGTCGCCGCCACCGTCGGCGCCGTCCAGCCGCTGATCACCGCCGGACTCTCGGCCGCACTGCTCGGCGACCGGCTCACACCGCGCACGGTGATCTGCGGCATCGCGGGGATCGCAGGCGTCAGCCTGCTGGTCCTGCGGGCCAACGCCCAGCTGGACGCCGTCGGCGTGGCCGCCGCGCTCGCCGGCGCGGTCGTCATGGCCACCGGCGTCGTCCTCTCCAAGCGCTGGGTCTCCCCCGCCCCGCTGCTCGCCACCACCGGCTGGCAGCTCACCGCCGGCGGACTGCTACTGGTACCGGTCGCGCTGTTCGTCGAGGGCGCCCCGCCGTCCCACCTCACCGGCGGCAACCTGCTCGGCTACGGCTACCTCAGTCTGATCGGCGCGGCGCTCACGTACGCGCTCTGGTTCCGCGGGATCCGGGCACTGCCGCCGACCTCGGTCTCCTTCCTCTCGCTGCTCAGCCCGGTGGTCGCCACCGCGATCGGCTGGCTGGCCCTCGGGCAGGACCTCAGCCCGCTCCAGGCGCTCGGCGCACTGATCGTCCTCGGCTCGCTGATCGCGGCCCAGACCCGGCGCCGCCCCGGCACCGCCGCGGCCTCCGCGCCCGCCGCACCCAGCGCCCCGGCCGCCGCGCCGCCCGTCCGCGAGAACGCCTAACCCCGCCCCGCTCCCGCCGAACTCCCCTCCGCACTCCCCGATCCCCGCCCAGCAGCCGCTGGCACCCACCGCACAGGAGAACCTCCATGCACATCACCGTGTTCGGCGCCACCGGCAACGTCGGCAGCCGGGTGGTGACCGAGGCGCTCGCCCGCCACCACCGGATCACCGCCGTCCTGCGCGACCCCGCCAAACCGCACGGCCTGCCGGCCGCCGTCGCCCTCGGTGTCGGCGACGCCCGCAACCCCGAGGACGTCGCCCGCCTCGCCGCCGGGCAGGACCTGGTGATCACCGCCACCCGCCCGGCGCCCGGCAGCGAGCACGAGCTGTCCGCCGCCACCCGGGGCCTGCTGGCCGGTCTCGCCGGAACGGGCGTGCGCCTGATGGCCGTCGGCGGCGCGGGCAGCCTCACCCTCCCCGGCCGCGGCGGGACGACCCTCGCCGACGACCCCGGCTTCCCCGCCGAGCTCCGGCCGATCGCCCGGGCCTGCCGCGAGCAGCTCGACCTCTACCGCGCCGCCGACCCGGACGTCGACTGGACCTACCTGAGCCCCGCCGCCCTGCTCGAACCCGGCGAGCGCACCAGCCGCTTCCGGCTCGGACGGGACGAACTGCTGGTGGACGCCGAGGGCGCCTCGGTGATCTCCATGGAGGACCTCGCCGTCGCCCTGCTCGACGAGGCCGAGCAGCCCGCGCACCGCCGCACCCGCTTCACCGCCGCCTACTGACCCAGGGCGTGTTTCATCATTCCCGCCGGGCGCGCGACGCGAATTATGAAACACGCCCTGGGGCGATCCTCCGTGTCCGGGGTGTACCC
>NZ_JBHWIR010000198.1:0-8013 GCF_042731835.1 Kitasatospora sp. NPDC059817
CCCTGTGTCGGGGTTTTTTTTATCGCGGGGGGGCCGCCCCCGGGGGGGGGGGGGCCCGCGCGCCAAATCGGTACGGTATGGTGTCAGCTGAAGGAGAGGTCGGCGGTCAGGGTCGAGTCGGCGATGGGCCGGCCGGTTCCGAGTAGGACGTCGACGCAGTTGTCCACGAGCGGCTGGTCGCTGGTGACGTCCACGAGCGCGGACAGCTTCTCCCCGGCCAGGCGGGTGGAGGAGGCGGTGACGGTGCCGGTGAGGCTCCCGGAGCCGTCGACCTCGACGATGGCGATGTCGGTGACGGTGCTGCTCGCCTGCGTGCCGTCCTTCAGGTTCCAGGTGAAGGTCGCCGAGGAGCCCGGCGCGAGTACGGGCGGCGTCGCCGGGCTGCAGCTGATCGCGCCGAACCTGAGCGTCGCGGTGACGGTGCCGCCCGTCACGGCCGTCGGGCCGTCCAGCGAGTCCTTGCACCTGCTCGCCGTCCCGCCGATCGCCACGGTGGTGGCCTCTGGGCCGGCCGAGAGCGGCGGGCTGAAGTTGACGGCGGCGTTCACGGTGCAGTTCAGGATTTCCGCGGCGGCCGTCGGGGCGGCGTCGGCGGCCGGGGTCACGCCGGTGGACAGTGCGGCGAGGACGGCGGACACGGTCACAACGCTTCGGCGTACGGACACGTGGGTTCCCTTTCTTTCGTCGGACCGGAGGGGTGCGGCCCGCACGCGGGGCGAGGCGGGCCGAAGGGCGTCGAAGGGCGACGTCGAGGGGCGAGGTCGAAGGGTGACGGTGGCACGGCGCGACGGATCCCGGCCGTCGCCATCCCGGGAACCCCGCCGATGGGCCTCGAATGGTCCAGAACCGGGGCCCGGCCTCGCGGGCCCGTGGGTGGCTGGGACGGAAGACCGCCCGGTCGGTCGTCCGGGCTTGCGGGACGGAGCATCGGCGGACACCGTGAGTACGCGATCAGTCGCGCGTGCCCCTGCTGAACGGCCCGGTCCTTCTCCCGCCAGGAGGCTTGTGATGTCCCCTCTCGTCCTTGTGCGCGGCCGCGTGGCGGCCATGGTGTGCGCGTCGGCCGTCGCCCTCGCCCTGGCGGCGGTCTGCGCCCCGGCGTGGGCAGACACCGGGCGGGCGGACACCATGACCGCCATGCGGCCGGCGGAGGGCCGGCGCGCCTTGATCAACTTCGGCACGGTGAAGTGGTTCAACGCCGACAAGGGGTTCGGGTTCATCGTGCCGGACGTCCCCGGCCCGGACCTCTTCGTCCACTACTCGTCCATCGTCGGGGTCGGGTACCGGACCCTGGAGGAGGGCCAGCGGGTCGAGTACCAGGTCGAGCAGGGCCCCAAGGGCCCGCAGGCCGTCGACGTCATCGGCCTCTGAGGCCGCGCGGGGCTCGTCAGGTCGCGTGGTCGAGGGCCCGCGCGGCCGTCGGCTGTGCCGTGGCCCCGGCGCCCTCGGCCTGCGCGCCCCAGCGGCGGGCCAGGACGGCGCAGACCATCAGTTGCAGCTGGTGGAAGAGCATCAGCGGCAGCACCATCAGCCCGGCCGCCGGGCCCGGGAAGAGGACGGTGGCCATCGGGACGCCGCTGGCCAGGCTCTTCTTGGAGCCGCAGAAGACGATCGCGATCAGGTCGGCCCGGCCGAACCCGAGCCGGCGGCCGACCAGCAGCGTCGTGGTCAGGACCAGCGCCAGCAGCGCCGCCTCCGCCCCCAGCAGGGCCGCCAGCCGGGGCAGGGAGAGGGCGCCCCACACCCCGCCCACCATGGCGGCGCTGAAGGCGCTGTAGACGACCAGCAGGATCGAGCCGCGGTCGACCAGGCCGAGGACGGCGCGGTGGCGGGCCATCCAGGCGGCGATCCAGCGGCGCAGCACCTGGCCGGCGGCGAAGGGGAGGAGGAGTTGCTCGGCGATCTCCAGCACGGTGCCCGGCGAGACGCCGCCCTTGGTGTGCAGGAGCACGGCGGCGAGCAGCGGGGTCAGGACGATGCCGAAGAGGCTGGAGAAGGTCGCGCTGCAGACGGCCGCGGCCGTGTTGCCGCGGGCGATGGAGGTGAAGGCGATCGAGGACTGCACGGTGGAGGGCAGCAGGGTCAGGAACAGCAGGCCCTGGTAGAGCTGCGGCGACAGCACCGCCGGCACCAGTAGGTGGGCGGCCACCCCGAGCAGCGGGAAGAGGCCGAAGGTGACCGCGAGCACGGTGCCGTGCAGCCGCCACTGCTTGAGCCCCTCCCAGGCCTCGCGGGCGGAGAGCCGGGCGCCGTAGAGGAAGAACAGGACGGCGACCGCGCCGGTGGCGGCGTCGGAGAAGGCCGGTGCGGCGGCGCCGCGGGCGGGGAGCAGGGCGGCCACTGCCACGGTGCCCAGCAGGGCGGCGATGAACGGGTCGACCCGGAGGCGGGCGGAGCGCCGGGGCAGGTGGGAGCGGAGCGGACGGTTCGGGCGAGGCATGGTTCTCCGCGGTGGCGGTTCGGGTGGGATGGCCTCAGCCTGCCGTCCGCCGGGGTGATTGTGAATCCCGCTGGCGGCACTCACTGTCATCATGATCCGTGATATCAGCGGATAGAATGGCCATGTGTTCGATCCGGTGCAGTTGAGGTCCTTCCTCGCGGTGGCCCAGACCGGCGGCTTCACCCGGGCCGCCCAGCGGCTGGGGCTGCGGCAGTCGACGGTCAGCCAGCACGTACGGCGGCTGGAGACGGCCGCCGACCGGCAGCTCTTCCTGCGCGACACCCACTCCGTGCAGCTCACCAGCGAGGGCGAGGCCATGCTCGGCTTCGCCCGGACGATCCTGGAGGCGCACGAGCAGGCGCTCGGCTACTTCGCGCAGACGCAGGTGCGCGGGCGGGTGCGGTTCGGCGCCTCGGAGGACTTCGTCCACACCGAGCTGCCGCAGATCCTGCGGAGCTTCCGGCGGAGCAACCCCCAGGTCGACCTCGAACTCACCGTCGGCCTCAGCGCCGTGCTCTACGAGCAACTGGCCGACGGACGGCTCGACCTGGTGCTCGGCAAGCGCCCGCCCGGCGGTGGCTCGCAGGGCCAACTGGTCTGGCAGGACAAGCTGGTGTGGATCGCGGCGGAGGACTTCCGGACGGACCCGGCCGAGCCGCTGCCGCTGATCGTCTACCCGCCGCCCAGCTTCACCCGGGTCCGCGCCCTGGAGGTCTGCGAGCGTGACGGGCGGCCCTGGCGGATCGCCTGCACCAGCACCAGCCTCTCCGGGGTCCGGGCCGCCGCGCTGGCCGGCCTCGGGGTGGTGCCGCACGCCCGCAGCCTGATCCCGTCGGGCCTGCGGGTGCTGCCCGACCAGCCGGGCCTGCCCAACCTCGGTACCACCGAGTTCGCCCTCACCACGGGGCGCACCACGGCGCGCGGCCCGGCCCGGGTGCTGGCCCAGGCGGTCCTCGCGGACGCGTTCCGCCTGCAACGCGCACCGGAGCGGGCGGAGCCGTGACGGGGGGCGACGGTCGGGGGCTGCCCGGACGCGGGCGAGGCGGCGGACCGACGGGTTCCCACGATCGATGGTGACAGGAAGTCAAGGGCGGTGGCCGAAGCCGGACTTCACACCGCTCGGCCGTTGAACCCGACGGTTCTCCGGTCGCGTTACGAAGGCTAGGGCGTGTTTCATCATTCCCGCCGGGCGCGCGACGCCGGGCATCCCGCCTGACCGCACCGGCGAAACGTCCAAGTACGGCCCAGTACGAGGACGCTTCGCCGGCACGCCCAGCCGGGCGCCCACCGCCGCGCGCTGATCCGACGGGAATGATGAAACACGCCCTAGAGCAGCCGGCTGACGCGGACAGGGAAAGGTCGGGAAAGATGCGATTTGGCGACATGCTGCACGGACACCGGAAGCACCGGGGCCTGACCCAGCAGCAACTGGCCGACCTCGCCACGCTGAGTGTTCGCGCGGTGCGCAATCTGGAGCGGGGCGGGGCGCTGCGGCCCCGGCGGGAGACGGTGCGGCTGCTCGTGGACGTGCTGCGGCTGGACGCCGACCAGCGGGCGCAGTTCGAGTCGGCGGCGTTCCCCGAGGCGCCGGGCGGGGCGCCCCGTGATCGCGGCCCCGGCTTGCGGGTGCCCGGGGCGCGCGTTTGAGTGGGAAGGTACCGGCGGAATCGGGGGCGAGGAGGCGCCATGTCGCACCACAAGTCCAACAAGGACGTCGAAGGCGACCCGGACACCGGGCACGGGCGCGGTCTGCCCCGGCGGCCCGACGAGGAGGAGCTCGACGAGCGCACGGAGGAGGACCGCGAGGAGGTGGGTCTGCCCCCGGAGCCGGATCCGGAGGACACGCCCTGAGGCGTGTCTGACTCGCCCTAGGGTCCGGGGCTACTGCCGAGCCCGGTCGGAGCCGGGCTGCGGGCCGGTGGGGTCGCCGGACTCCCCGGTCCTGGTCGGCCGGGTGTGGACCTTGGCGACGCAGGCCGGGAGGGCGGCGGCGTGGCCGTGGTCCCGGGCCCGGTACGCGCTGGGGGTCTCGCCGACCAGCTGGGTGAACCGCGAGCTGAACGAGCCCAGCGAGGTGCAGCCGACCGCCATGCAGACCTCCGTCACGCTCAGGTCGCCGCGTCGCAGCAGCGCCTTGGCCCGCTCGATCCGGCGGGTCATGAGGTAGCCGTACGGGGTCTCGCCGAAGGCGGCGCGGAAGCTGCGGGAGAAGTGGCCCGGCGACATCAGCGCGGTGTGTGCCAGCGCCGACACGTCCAGTGGCTGGGCGTAGTCGCGGTCCATCCGGTCGCGGGCCCGCCGCAGTCGGACGAGGTCGGGTAGGGGGACTCGGGACACCTGGGGCACGTCTGCCACGCTACCCGCCCGGTCTGACAGGGCCGCGCGTCGGCGTGCTCCGGCCGCTGCCCCGGCCCGCTTCGCCCCGGGCCGCCTCGCCCCGCCCCACCCGCTCCCGCACCGCCGTCCCTGCGTCCTGGGCTGTCCCCGCGCCCCACCGTCTTGTTCGGACGAAATCCGGCTGAAGGTGCTGTTTTCGAGCATGGCGGCCGGTATCGGACGAACGGGTCCGGATTCGAACTGGTGGTGGAGTGGGTGTGGCGCTCTTGTCACGCGTGCACATGAAGTTTCGTCAATTCCCTTGCGGAGAGCTAAGATTGCCGATCTGCTGATGACTCCTGATCAGCCCGGGTGTGATAACCCGTCGATGATGAGAGCGGGACATTGGGAAGAACGAGGCAGCGAACGAGGTGCGTCGCGCAGGTCGCGGCGCTGACGATGGGATTGTCCGCTGCGGCGCTGGTGACGGCGCCGGCGGCCTTTCCACAGCCCGGCGACGGGACGGTGACCGTCCGGGTGATCCGGGCGGTGGACACCAGCGGAGTGTGGACACCGGCCCTGGAGCCAGGGCTCGCGGGCGTGAAAGTGACGCTCACGGATGACGCCGGGCTGGCGATCGAGGGGGTGACGGCGGCCGACGGTACGGTCACCCTGGCCCCGGCGGCGGCCAAGCCGTCCGGGGGCAAGTACCGGGTGCAGGTGGTGAATCCGAAGCCGGGCGTGCTGTTCCCGGCGTTCGCCTCCCGGCAGGGGCTGGACGGCGCGCCGACCCAGCTGAGCAGCAACGAGGAGTTCGTCGACCTCTCGGGCGGCAAGAACGTGGCGTACACCACCGGGCTCTGGAACCCCGGTGACTACTGCCAGAAGAACGCCCCGCTGGTCACGGCCTGCCAGCCGATGGACCGCGAGGGCGGGGCCCAGCGCACGCTGGTCTCCTTCCCGTACAGCGCGCGCGGCCAGGACGGCGAGGGCGTGACCGCCACGAACCTCGCCACCAACGCCGATACCGGCACGCTGTACGGCATCGCCTGGAACAAGGCCGACCGGCGGCTGTTCTCCTCGGCGGTGGCCAAGCGCACCACCGACTACGGTCCGGGCGGTGCCGGGGCGATCTACGTCACCGACATCGCGCAGAAGAAGACGACGCTGTTCACCACCGTCCCGAACGCGGGCTCGACGGCCCACGGCGGCGGCACCGACGACGCCTTCCTCGACACACCGGGCAAGGAGAGCCTCGGCGGCATCAAGATCACCGACGACGGCAAGGACCTGTTCGTCGTCAACCTCAACGACCGCAAGCTCTACCGCTACAACGCCACCGTGGCGGCCGCCGGGAGCCCGACGGCCTCCTACCCGATCCCCGACCCGGGCTGCCCGGCGGCGGGGGACTGGCGTCCGTTCGGCCTCGGCCTCCAGGACGGCACCGGCTACCTCGGCGGAGTGTGCTCCGGCGAGTCCACCGGCAAGCTCACCGACCTGCGCGCGGTGGTCCTGCCCTTCGACCTCGCCACCGGCGTGTTCGCCAAGCCGGTGCTGGACCAGCCGCTGGACTACCCGCGCCAGTCCACCGTCGGCTCGGGCCCGTGCGACGGTGCGGGCTGGTTCCCGTGGACGAGCACCTACCCGACCACGCAGAACGGTCGGCCGTGCGGCAACTACACCATCGCCCAACCCGAACCCGAGCTGGGCGAGATCACTTTCGAGACCGACGGCTCGATGCTGCTGGCCTTCCGCGACCGCTTCGGCGACCGCGCGCCGGGCTCCCCGGCGCCGGGCTCCGTCGCCGTCGTCATGTCCGGCGGTGACCTGAACAAGGCCTGCCGGGCGAACGGCACGTACGTGATGGACACCAACAACGGCTGCGGGCTCGCTCCCCGGGGCACCCGGTTCTTCGACACGACCTGGGGCGGCCACCGCAACACGGCGTTCGCCGGCATGGCGCTCTCCAAGGTCGAGAGCACCGTCGCCGTCTCCGCCTTCGACCCCAACCACACCGCCCTCGGGTACGGCACGTCGTTCCTCCAGCGGGCGAACGGCCAGCAGGACCCGCAGTTCGGCTTCCGGCTCAACCCGGCCGGGGTGATCGCGCCGTTCGGCAAGGGCGCCTCGATGGGCGACCTGGAGGTGCTCTGCGACCAGGCGCCGCTGCAGATCGGCAACCGGGTCTGGTACGACCCCGAGCGCAAGGGCATCCAGAACCCGGGCCAGCGCCCCGTCGAGGGCGCGACCGTCCACCTCTACGACGAGTCGGGCAAGCTGGTCGGCACGACGAAGACGACGAAGCGCGGAGAGTACTACTTCGACGACTCGAACGTCACCGGAGGCCTCAAGCCGAGGACCAAGTACACGATCCGGCTCGACAACCCGGCGGACTACGCCAAGGGCGGGCCGCTCTACCAGTGGGTGCCCACCGACGCGGACGTCGGCGACAACCACTTCATCGATTCCAAGGGCCTGGTGCCGCCCGGCACGAAGTTCCCCGAACGGGCACTGAGCACCGGCGGGCCGGGCGAGAACGACCACACCTTCGACTTCGGGTTCCGGCAGCAGGAGGGCGCGCTGCGCCTGGTCAAGCACGACCAGGACGGCAAGCCGCTGGCGGGGGCGAAGTTCCAGCTGTGGCACGACACCAACGGCACCGACGGGTTGCAGACCGGCGGTGACAAGCCCGACACGGCGGTGGGCGGGCCCTGCACGACCGGCGCCGACGGCCTCTGCCAGGGCGCCGGGGTGCCGGGGACGTACTACTGGCAGGAGCTCAGCCCGCCCGACGGCTACGCGGCTCCGGACACCACCGTGTTCGGTCCGCTGGCGCTGACCTCCGACAACCTCGCGGACGGTGTCTCGGTGACGGCGGTCAACAAGCTGCTGCCCACCCCGACGCCGACCCCGACGCCGACCAACTCGTCGAGCCCGCCGAGCCCGTCGAGTTCGCCGAGCGCGCCGGAGCCGACCACGCCGCCGGGGCCGACGGAGTCGCCGAGCCCGTCGACGGTGAACCCGCTGCCCCCGCCCGGGGGACAGCTGCCCAACACCGGGGCCAACGCCCTGGTGCCGCTGGGGATCGTCGGCGGCGCGGTGCTGGTGGCGTCCGGCGGTGCGCTGGTCTTCGTCGCCCGTAGGCGCAGGGCGCGGCACCAGTAGGAAGCGGTGAGGAGGGGCGGGGGCCGGGCGGGGGGCCGGGCACCGCCCCCCCCCCCCCCCCCGCCCCCGCCCCAGTAGACAATAAACACACA
>NZ_JBHWIR010000198.1:8023-13178 GCF_042731835.1 Kitasatospora sp. NPDC059817
TGGGTTGGCGTGGGCGTGGTCGGCGCGGGGTGCCGCCACGGTGTGAGTGGGGTGGGGCCGGGGGCGCGGCCGGGCCACCCCCCCCCCCCCCCCCCCCCCGCCGCTCGTTCGCACGACAGTGACGACAAGTACGACGGTGCTGACCAGGAGGAGGGCTGCCAGATGGCCCGTAGGAAGATCGGGAAGAGGGCGCGGCTGGGCCTGCTCGTCGGGGTGGTCGGCGCGGTGGTGGTCGCCGGGGCCACGGCCCTCGGGGTGACGGCCTGGGGCGAACCGGAGGAACGGGCGGTGACCATGGACGAGGCGTCCCGGCTGGCGCTGTCCCGGCTGACGCTGTACCAGGCCAGCCCGGCGGCGGTGGCGCTCACCGCGGCGGAGGGCGGCGGCGTGCAGATCCGGGTGGAGGGGGTGGTGGACTACCGCACCCGCCGGGGGGTGGGCCGCTACCAGGTCTCCGGGGCCTCGGGCCAGCTCGACCACGGCCTGATCATCTGGGACGGCGACGGCCTCGGGCTGGCCCCGGAGCCGGCCGGCTCCGGCCCCGCCTGGGAGCAGGCCGAGCACGTCCCCCGCTCCGGCTGGTCGCCGCGCTCCTACACGGCGGACCCGCTGGACGCCGGGCTCGGCCTGCTGGTCCGCCTCGGCGCCGACCGGCCGGACAACCCGCTGCTGCTCGCCCAGTCCGGGGCGCGCCTGCTCGGCCGGGACCGCATCGACGGCCGCGACTACGACCGCTTCTCCGGCCCGCGCGCCCAGGGCGCCGCCCCGGACGGCGGGCCGTCGCCGCTCACCTACTGGGTCGACGGCGACGGCTCGCTGCGCCGGGTCACCATGCGGATGCCCGGCCTGGGCACCCCGACGACCGTCGACCTCACCGGGCGGCAGGACGGCGTGCGGATGCCGGAGGCGCCGTGGGCCGCGGGGTGAGGCCCCGGGGCCGTTAGGGCCGCCGGGGCTGCGGCTCACCGGGGCCCGGGCTCACCGGGGTTGCGGCACGGCGGCGGCGTCCGTGGGCAGGGCGTAGCGGTCCGGGTCGACGGGCCCCGGCAGGTCCGTCGCCGGCCGGCCCGGCGCCGACGGGTCGGGCAGGGAGGGCTGCGCGGCCGGGGCCTGCACCTGGTGGAACGGCACGCCGGGCGGCGCCATGACGGTGGCGGGCCGCCCGCCGGGGAGCGGGCTGCGGCCCTGCGCCCCGCACGCCGCCTGGCCCTCCAACTGGTCCGGGCTCTGGGTGTCGGGCGTGTTGCCGGTGAAGCAGTTGCCGGGGTCGGTGGAGGCCAGTACGAGGTCGACGCCGTTGCCCGTGGCGCGGTTGCCCTCGACGCGGTTGCCGCTCGCCGGGTGTCCGGGCGGGTCGGTGACGATGATCCCGGCGGCGCGGTTCCCCTGGACGAGGTTGCGCAGCACCTGGTTCGCGGTGCCGCCGCCGATCCCGAGGCCGATGCCGAAGCCGCCGTCCGCCTGCTCCGGGGTGTCGGCGGCGTTGTTGTCGGTGATCACGTTTCCGGCGATCACCGCGCCGTGCTGCGGGGCGAGGGACTCCAGGTCGTTGGAGTTCACCGTCACGCCGACCCGGTTGCCGACCACCCGGTTGCCGAGGATGCTGAGCCCGTCGGAGGCGTTGGTCAGCTCGATGCCGACCGCGTTGCGCTCCACGGTGTTGCCGTGCACGAGGGTGTCGCAGGGCTTGCACTGGCCGACGTAGATCCCGGAGTCGGCCTGCCCGGAGGCGTAGGAGTCCTCGATCACGCCGCCGCGCGCGTCGAAGGCGTAGATGCCGTACAGGCCGTTGTCGTAGGCCGTCACCCGGGAGGCCCGGAAGCCCTGGACGGGCGGGAAGCGGTTGGTGTCCAGCGGGTCGTACGCGGAGCCGCCGGCGCCGTGCCGTTGCAGGTGCTCGTCGGTGACGCCGGTGAACAGGACGCCGTTGGCGAGGTAGCCGTGCACGGTGAGGTTCTCCACCACCGAGCCGGCGCCGGTGACGGTGATGCCGTTGACGAGGCGCACCCCGCCGTTGAGGACGACGGTGTTGCGGTCCGTCCCGCGCAGGACGATGCGCGGCTTGGTGATCCGGACGCTCTCCGGGTACACGCCCGGGTGGACCAGCACGGTTTCGCCCTCGCGCGCGACGTCCACGGCCTGCTGCACGGTGGGGAAGTCCTCCGGGACCTGGATGACCGTACCGGCCGGATGGCGGGCCTCGTCGGAGGAGGAGCCCGATGCCGCGCAGCCGGCCAGCGCCAGGGTGGTGGCGAGCAGCGCCGCGGACAGCCGTCGCAGGGATCTCGGGGCACGTGCAGGTGAGGGCCGCTGAGTGGGGTGACGCATCATCAGGATTTGCATGAGAGGTGTTCTATCGTCTCCAATGTCGCCCATGCATGCCGAAACCGGAAAAGTGCGGAAACAGACGGAAGCCGCCGGACCCGGTGTCGAGCGGAGGGCGCTGCTCGCGGCCGGAGCGGTGCTCGCCGCCGGACTCGGCGCCGGCGTCCAGGCGTTGGCGCACGGCGGCCACGACGGCTCCGCGCAGCAGCACCCGGCGGCCCCGCCGCCCGACCCGGCGCCCCTCTTCCACGGCCCCCGCCAGGCCGGCGTGACCACACCTCCGCAACCCGCCACCCAGCTGCTGGCCTTCGACCTCGCACCCGCGACCACCGCCGGCGGCCGGGACGCCCTGCGCGGCCTGCTCGCGGACCTCACCCGGCTGCTGGCCGCCGCGACCGCCGGGACGTCGCCGGACCTGCGGCTCCAGGGCGCCGAACCGGCCCGGCTCACCAGCCTGGTGGGCGTCGGCCCCGACCTCGCCGCCCGGCTCGGCCTGAACGTCCCGACCGCGCTCGCCGACCTGCCGGCCTTCGCCGGCGACCGCCTCGACCCGGCGCGCGGCGGCGGCGACGTCCTCCTCCAACTCTGCGGCGCCGACCGCTGGACGCTGACCGTCGTCGCCGAACTCGCCGCCACCGCCGCCCGCGCCGCCGGGGCCACGCCCCGCTGGACCCAGTCCGGCTTCCTGCCCGCCACCGCCCCGGGAAGCACCGCCCGCAACCTGTTCGGCTTCAAGGACGGCACCGCCAACCCCGACGAGCCGACCGCCCGGCAGTGGGTCTGGGGCCCGGCGGGTGCGCACGAGAACGGCACCGTCCTGGTCTACCGGCGGATCCGGATGGACGTCGCCGCCTTCGCGGCCCTCCCCGCGGACCGGCGCGACCTGGCCATCGGCCGCCGCGCGGGCGACGGCGCCCCGCTCACCGGCAGCGCCGAACACGACGAACCGGACGTCTACGCCAAGAACCCGGACGGCTCCTACGTCATCCCCGCCACCGCCCACGTCCGGCTCAGCAGCCCCCGCCTCGACGGCGGCGCGCGCATGCTCCGCCGCGGCTACAGCTACGACGACGGCCCGGACGACCGCGGCCTGCTCTTCTGCGCCTTCATGCGCGACCCCGCCCAGTTCACCCGCGTCCAGACCCGCCTCGCCACCCGCGACGCCCTCAACCCGTTCGTCCAGCACCAGGCCTCCGCCGTCGCCTACGTCCTGCCCGGCGCCCCCGAGGGCGCCACGCTGGGCGAGCAGCTCTGGGGTTGAGGACGGTTCGCCCGCGACGGCCCGGGGGTCGACGCGGGCTGCTCGCTGCGGGCGGCCCCGCGCCCCCGGCTACCAGGTGACCGGCAGCTGGGCGGGGCTGCGGGTGGTGGTGCCGAGTTGCCAGGTGAGCCGGTCGACGGGGGTGGTGAGGCGCAGGCCCGGGAGGGCGGTGGCGAGGCGGCGGAGGGATTCGCGCATTTCCAGGCGCATCCGCCAGGCGCCGAGGCAGTAGTGGGGGCCGGCGCTGAAGGCGAGGGTCGGGGCGGGCAGGGGGTGGTCGAGGCCGGCGTCGAGGCCGTCGGGGAAGACGGCGGCGTCGCGGTTGGCACTGCCGAGGCTGACGGCGAGGACGGCGCCGGCGGGGATGTGGACGCCGCCGAGGTCGACCGGTTCGGTGGCGCGCCGGGTGGTGGCCTCGTCGTCGCCGAGCGGGATGAAGTGCAGGAGGCGTTCGGTGACGCGTTCGGTGGTGTCGGGATCGGCGAGGCGGGGCCAGTCCTCGGGGCGTTCGCCGAGCAGGTAGACGAGGGCGTTGCCGAGGGCGCCGGTGACGCTCTCGTTGCCGCTGGCGGTGAGCCCGCAGACCAGGTAGACGAGTGATTCCTCGGGGACGCCGCCGTCCTGGTCGGCGGCCTGGACGAGGCGGCTGACCAGGTCCTCGCTGGGGTGGTGGCGCCGGCGGGCGATCAACTCGCCGGTGTAGGCGGCGTATTCGGCGAGCGCCTCGGCCGGGTCCAGGGCGCCGTCGGCCGCGTCGCCGCCGTCGTCCGGGGTGCCGTCGGCGAGGATCGCCCTGGTCCAGCGGCGGAGCCGTTGCTCGTCGAGGTGGTCCGGGCCGTCGCCGTCGAGCCCCATCAGGCGGCTGGTGACGGCGAAGGGCACCGGCCGGGTGAAGGCGGTGACCAGGTCGGCGGGGGTGCCGCCGGCCGCGAGGGCGTCGACGGCCTGCTGGACGCCCTCCGCGACCCAGGGCTGCCAGTCGGCGATGGCGCGTGCGGTGAAGGCCCGTTGGACGGTGCTGCGCAGCCGGCGGTGTTCCGGCCCGTCCTGGTTGAACATCGAAGCCGGGTTGCTGGAGACGTCGGCGCCGCCGCCGGGGGTGCCGACGGTGGCCAGGTCGCCGCGGGTGAAGCGGGGGTCGGTGAGGGTCTGGCGGACGTCGTGGTAGCGGGTGACCAGCCAGGCGGGGGTGCCGTCGGGGAGGGTGGTGGGGTGGGGCGGCTGGGCGGGGGTGACGGGGAGTCGGTGCAACGGGGGGAGGGCGGGTGCGGCGGTGGACATGGGTCCCTTCGGGGTCGGCGGTCCGGCGCGGGATGAGAATCCAACTGTCGTATTTACGTAGATCGTTGGATTCCGCTGCTGCTTGTCCCGTTGGTCCCGATGGTAGCGATTTCAACTCCTCCGGTCAGGGTTTCACCGGGGCCTGTCCGGCGCGCATCCCGCCGGGCGCATCCCGCCGGGCATACCCCCACCCCGTAAGTCGATAGCCCCCCACCGGCCTGCCCGGGGGGGGGGTCGGGGGGGGGGGCCCAGGCGAGGCGGCCCACCCCGGCGTTACCCGGCGCCGGG
>NZ_JBHWIR010000199.1:0-13093 GCF_042731835.1 Kitasatospora sp. NPDC059817
CCGGACCGCGGCCCCGGAGCTCCCCCCCCGGACGGGCGGTGGTGCCGGGGGCCGCTCGCGTTCAGGCCCGGGGCGGGCCGCCTTCCTCGGCGAGGAGGAAGTCGAGGGCCGGCCGGGTCTGGTCCCTGAGCAGATGGCCGACCTCGGGGAGGAAGGTGACCGAGACCCGGGGGGCGGCCCGCTGGAGCCGGCGGCGGGTGCCGTGGGAGTCGATGAGCCGGTCGCGGCCACCGATGGTGACCTGCACCGGCATCTCCAGGCCCGCCAGGTCGCCGTCGGTGACGACCGGCAGCTTCTCCCGGCGCGGCCGGAAGTGCTGGTGGATGAGCAGCACGTACTCGCCGAAGGCGCGTTCCTCGGCCGTGGGCGGGACGGGGGTGGGGGCGGGGCCCAGGGCCAGCCTCAGCATCGTGCGCCGCCCCCAGCCCCCGAACGGCAGCACGAACAGCGCGGCGACCAGCACCCCCCGCTTCTGGCGGCCGATCCCGCAGGGGCAGCGCAGCGCCAGCCGGTCCACCCGCTGCGGGCGGCGGATCGCGTAGTCGAGAGCCAGCAGCCCGCCCAGCGACGTCCCCACGAAGGCGGCGCGCTCGACGTGCAGCGCGTCCAGCACGTCGTCGAGCCACAGCGCGTGCGCGTCGGAGTGCAGTTCGGGGCGTACGGGGGCGCTCAGACCGGGCTCGCCGATCACGTCGACGGCGTAGACGCGGAAGTGCCGGGCCCACAGGGCCACGTCGTCCGCCCACATCGCCGCGTTCGCCCCGGAGCCGTGCAGCAGGACCAGGGGCGCCGCGTCCTCGGGGCCGCAGGCCAGGACGAAGGTCGAACCCTGACGGGTGGGGACGTGCAGCCGTTCGGCGGGCACGGGCCAGCGGTCCAGGAGGGCGGTGTACTCCTGGGCGAGGACGCGGGCGCCCTCGTCGGAGGTGTAGATGGTCATGCCGTACTCCACTCGCTCGATAGGGTGGTATCTATCCTTAAACTACTGTGAGGAGTGAAGCAAAGGTAATTTTAGGGAGTGATGGGGAGTGCTGCCTCAAGCGGAAACGACTCCGGCCCGGCCGCCGTGGGGGCGACCGGGCCGGGAGGCGGGAAGGCTCAGGAACGCTTGGGCGGCAGCACGGCCAGTGCGAGGAGGAGCACCAGGACGCCGCCGCAGGCGTTCCAGAAGCCGTTCTCCAGATTGCCGATCCCGAGCGAGATCGGCTTCAGCTCCCGCCCCTTCTGGTACACCCAGAGCACGCCGGTGACCACCGCGACCACGGCGGCCAGGAGCAGGCCCGGGCGCGAGCGCACCAGCAGCGCCAGCACCGCGATCGCCGCGGCGACGGCCAGCAGCAGGAACATCGACATGCCGGTCGACGTGGTGCGGGTGGGTGACATGCCCCGGAACAGGTCGGCGACCGGTACGGACCTCGGATCGCTCTTGGCGTACCAGGGTTGGAACGAACTGAGCACCAGCCCTGCCGCGCCGGCCAGGGCCAACAAGCTTGCTACGGCGGTTCGCATGGGACGGGACCCCCACTTTCCTCTTGGTCGTATGCCTCATGGCCGGCCGATCGTCATCACGATCGGCGCCCCCGCCTGGAGCATGCCATGGACGACCGGCCGGTCGGTGCCCAACAGCCGGATCAACGCCACAAGTTAGGCGACGGACGGGTGCGGCGGGCGAGCCCTCGGAACGCCGGGGCGGCAGCCGACGGGTCAGAAGATCGAGCAGCCGGAGAGGGTGGTCAGGGCGTCCAGGGCGGTGACCGCGGCCACCGAGTTGCCGGCCTGGTCCAGCCGGGGGCCCCAGGCGCAGACCGCGGCCCGCCCGGGCAGTATGGCGAGGACGCCGCCGCCCACGCCGCTCTTGCCCGGCAGCCCGACCCGGAAGGCGAACTCGCCCGCCGCGTCGTAGGTGCCGCAGGTGAGCAGGACGGCGTTGACGCGCTTGGCCTCGCTGCGCGACATCAGCCGGGTGCCGTCGGTGCGCACCCCGTAGCGGGCCAGGAAGGAGCCGGCCAGGACCAGGTCCCGGCAGCTGGCGGACACCGCGCAGTGCGCGTAGTAGTGGTCGAGGACGGTCTCGACCGGGTTCTCCAGATTGCCGTGGCTGGCGATGAAGTGGGCCAGGGCGGCGTTGCGGTGGCCGTGCTCGGCCTCGGACGCGGCCACGACCGGATCGGTGTCGAGCAGCGGGTTGCCGGACTCCCGGCGGAGGAACTCGCGGACCGCCCCGGCGGCGTCGCCCGTCATGGTCTGCAGGCGGTCGGTCACCACGAGCGCGCCGGCGTTGATGAACGGGTTGCGCGGGATGCCGTGCTCGCTCTCCAGCTGCACCAGCGAGTTGAAGGGATTGCCGGACGGCTCCCGCCCCACCCCGCGCCAGACCGTGTCCCCGCCGTGGGCCAGGGCCAGTGCCAGGGTGAACAGCTTCGAGACGCTCTGGACGGAGAACGGCTGCTCCCAGTCCCCGATCCCGTACAACTCGCCGTCGACGGTGGCCACCGCCATGCCGAAGGCGTCCGGGTCGACCGTGGCGAGGGCCGGGATGTAGTCGGCGACATGCCCTTGGTCGCCCGTCGCCCGCGCGGCCGCCGCCGCGGCATCCAGCAGCAGCCGGTAGTCGAGGTTCTCTCCGGCGGGCATACCGTTCAACGCTGTTCCTCCATGAGCACGATCAGGACCACGACCTGGTCCGATACAGGATTATCCGTGCTCCGGGGCGTGCGAAGGATCGCCGGTGGCGGCGTGGGGCCGCTTCACGGCGGGCCGCTTTGCGACCCAAAAGGCAATCAAGTCATATTCTTGACCGGGTTCATCCGTCAGGGGGCGGAGGTGGGGGCCTGGACGGGCGGGCCGGTGAGGAGGGTGCCGGTGTCGGAGTAGGGCCAGCCGTTCGGGACGCAGCCGTGCAGGCCCTTGATCTGCTGCATCATCACCGGCGCCGGCGCGCCCGCGCCCGGGCAGTCGACGTGGCCGTTGCCGAGGACGTGGCCGACCTCGTGGTTGACGGCGAGCGCGTGGTAGAGCTCGGGCTTGCCGACGTAGAACTCCGACAGCTCCGTCCAGCGCTTGAGGTTGATGACGACCTGGTGGCCCACGCCGCAGTTCACCGTGCCGCCGGTGTCCAGGCCGTACTGGCCGCAGATCCGGTCGGTGGTCTCCGGGGTGGCCAGGTAGACGGTGAAGTCCACCGGGTCGGCGGGCATGCGCTGGAAGGACGCGGTGCCACCGGCGGCCCAGCCGTGCTGGACGTTCCCGAGGACGGCGTCGACCTCGGCGGCGAACTGCCCGGGGCTCTCGGCGATCCCGTTCTCCGCCCGCACCTTGTAGCGGTACAGGTGCTCGCCGGTGCCGAAGCGGGGCGAGCCGCCGGCGGCCGTGGTGAACTCCATCGGCTTCGGCCCGTCGCCCGGGGCCCACGGGTGCCACCACAGCAGGCCGCCGGTCACGGCACCGGCCACCACCAGGGCGAGTGCGCCGTGCCAGAGCCGCCGGCGCCGGAATCCGGTGAACTTCCTCATCGGCTGCCCCCGGTTGCGAGGCGCGCCCTCGCTCCGGTGGTCGGGTCGGGTCCGGTGGACCCGCCGGGTATGGAGGTGTGGGGCGTCGGGGTGGGCATGGCGGTGACAGGCTCCTGGGCGGGTTCGGTCGGGATCAGACGAGTCTAGGCGGCGTTCGAACAAGTTTCGGACGAGTCCAGACGGGTTCGGACGGGGTTCGGACGGGGTTCGGTCGCGGAAAGGAAGGGCGTTATGGGGAGGAACGGGCGAAAGCGGACCACTGGTTCAGCCGGTCGGTGACGGCCCGTCGGTCGCGCGGCCCGATCGGTTCCCGGAACCACTCGAAGGTGCCACCCGTGCGGCGTGTCCCTCGGCGTCGGCGGCGCTTTCCGCTGTCGTGGTGCACGTTGATCACCGGCCGCGCCCGAGCGGGCCCGACCGGGCTTCCCCACCCCATCCCACCCCACCCCACCGGAGGCACCGCCATGTCCATCACCACCGTCCTCACCGTCGACGGCATGAGCTGCGGCCACTGCGAGAAGACGGTCAGCGCCGGGCTGGCCGCCCTCCCCGGCGTCACCGAGGTCAGCGCCGACGCGCCGACCGGCCGCGTCACCGTGGCGTCCGCGCAACCGCTCGACGACGCCGTGCTCCGTGGCGCGGTCGGCGGGGCCGGTTTCACCTTCGTCGGCCGGGGCTGACCCGCCCCCGGCAACCGACCGAGCGGGAGGGCCGGCCCGGGGCCGGTCCGGCAGATCCGCCGGACCGGCCCCGGGTACCCGGGCCGTAGACCGGGGTCAGCCCATGCTCTTCGCGCCGTCCAGGGCCTCGCGGATGATGTCGGCGTGGCCCGCGTGCTGGGCGCTCTCGGTGACGATGTGCATCAGCACCCGGCGGGCCGACCATTCGGCGCCGGCCTCGAACCAGGGGGCCTTCGGCAGCGGCTGGGTGGCGCCCAGGTCGGGGAGGGTGGCGACCAGGTCGTCGGTGCGGCGGGCCACCTCGGCGTACTCGGCCAGGACGCCGGCCAGCGTCTCGCCGGGCAGCAGGCGGAACTCGTCGGCGCGGCGGGCGAAGTCGGCCTCGGTGAAGCTGCTGAAGTCGGGCATCGCGGACGGGCCTTCCACGATGAAGTCCACCCAGAACCGCTCGACCGTGCTCACGTGCTTGATCAGGCCGCCCAGGCACAGTGCGCTGACGGTGGTCCGCAGGCCGGCCTGCTCGTCGGTGAGGTCGCGGGTGGTGAAGCGCAGGAAGTGCCGCTGCTTGGCCAGGGCCGCCAGCAGGTCGGCGCGCTCGCCGGTGGCGGTGCTGTTGTTCGGGGTCGTGGTCATGGTGGTGGCCTTCCGTTCGGTTCCTGCTCCTTCGGACAAGGTCCACGCTAAACGCGATAGCGGCCACTTTCTGTCCTGAATTCCGGGATGATGGGAGTCATGGCGAACACCAGCACCCGGACGCTGCGACTGCTCTCCCTGCTCCAGACCCACCGTTACTGGCCCGGCGAGGAACTGGCCGACCGGCTCGGGGTCTCGATCCGCACCCTGCGCCGCGACATCGACCGACTGCGTGAACTCGGCTACCCCGTGGAGGCACAGCGCGGCGTCGACGGCGGCTACCAGCTCGCCGCGGGCGCCGCGCTGCCCCCGCTGGTGATCGACGACGAGGAGGCGGTCGCCCTGGCCGTGGGCCTCCAGGCCGCGGCGGAGAGCCCGGTGGAGGGCATCGCCGAGGCCTCGGTACGGGTGCTGGCCAAGGTGGTGCAGGTGATGCCCGCCCGGCTGCGGCGCCGGGTCGAGGCGCTGCGCGCGGTGACCGTACCCGTCGGCGAGGGCGCCCCGGCCGGGTCGGGCGTCGACCCGGACCGGCTCACCGTGGTCGCGCTGGCCTGCCGGGACACCGAGCGGCTGCGCTTCTCCTACACCGCCGCCGACGGCCGGCACGCCGAACGGCAGGTCGAACCGCACCGGCTGGTCTGCCTGCACCGCCGCTGGTACCTGGTCGCCTACGACCTCGACCGGCAGGACTGGCGCACCTTCCGGCTCGACCGGCTGAGCGCGCCGCAGGGCGGCGGCGTCCGGTTCGGGCCCCGTTCGCTGCCCGCCGCCGACGCCGCCGAGTTCGTCCGGGCCGGTCTCAACGGCGTGCCGCGCCCGTACCGGGTGACGGCGCTGGTGGACGCCCCGGCCGCGACCGTCCGTGCACAGGTCGGCCGGTGGGGCACCGTCGAGGAGGTCGACGCCGGGCGCTGCCACCTGGAGATGACCGCCGACTCCCTGGACTGGCCGGCCATGGCGCTCGGCTCGCTGGGCGCGGACTTCCGCGTCCTCGGCCCGCCCGAACTGCTCGACCTCGTCGGGGAGTGGGGCGCGCGGTTCTCCCGGGCCGCGCGGGGCGGCGCGGGGGAGTAGGGCGCCGGAGCAGGACGTCGGAGCAGGGCGTCGGGCGGGCCGACTTCTCGTGCGTGCGGTGCTGCGCGTGCGGCGGGTCGGTCCCACAGCGGGCAGGCCTGCGGGCCGTGCGCCGCGAGAGGCCTCACGGCGGGATCGCCTCGACGGCCGCGCGCAGCCGCCCCAGCACGCCCGCCAACGCGTCCAGCGGCGGCGTGGCCAGCGCCAGCCGGACGGCTCGGGGGCGGTGCGGGCCGGTGACGAAGGCGTCCGCCGTGGACACCAGGATCCCCTCGCCCGCGAGGACGGCCGCGACCCGGTCGGGCCGCTGGTGCTCCGCCAGGCCGAGCCACACCAGGTACGAGGCCGGGTGCGCCGTGACGTCCAGGCCGGCCAGGGCGGTGGCGGCGATGCGCTGGCGGGCGGCGGCGTCCGCGCGGCGGTGCCGCTCCAGGCGGGCGACCGTGCCGTCCGCGAGCCAGCCGGTCGCCAGCGCCGTCACCAGCCCGGGCGCACCCCAGGCCGCGGAGCGCAGGCTGCTGGTCGCGGCCCGCAGCAGGTGCCCGGGCAGCACGGCGAAGCCGAACCGCAGGCCCGGGGCCACGTTCTTGGACAACCCGGCGACGTAGCAGGTGTGTTCGGGCGCCAGCGCGTGCAGCGGCGGGGGCGGCGAGGCCTCCAGGAAGGCGTACGTGCCGTCCTCGATCAGCATGCAGCCGCAGGCGGTGGCGATCGCGGCCAGCCGGTCGCGCTGCGCCCGGTTGAGCACCCAGCCGAGCGGGTTGTGGACGGTGGGCATGGTGTACACCGCGCGGACCGGCCGGGCGCGGCACAGCCGCTCCAGCGCGTCGAGGTCCGGTCCCGTCGTGGTGACCGGGACGGGCGCCAGGTCGAGGCCGTGGGCGGCGGCGAGCAGCTTCACCCCCGGGTAGCTGAGCGCGTCGACGGCGAGGACGTCGCCGGGCCGGGTGAGCGTGCGCAGCACGCAGTCGAGCGCCTGCTGCGCCCCGCTGGTCAGCAGCACGTTCTCCGGGGCGGTGTCGACGCCGCGCCCCAGCAGGTGCCGGGCCACCACCGCCCGGTCGTGCCGGTGGCCGCCTGGCGGGTGCTGGCGCAGCAGCGCCTCGGCGTCGCCGGAGGAGGCCAGCGTGCGCAGGGCCTGCCGGAGCAGGTCCCCCTGCCCGGGGGCCAGCGGCTGGTTGAACGACAGGTCCGCGACCCGGGGCACTGGGAGGGCGCGCGAGGGCTCGATCCCGTCGTAGCCGGAGCGCGTCCGGACGAAGGTCCCCCGGCCCTGTTCCCCCACCACCAGCCCGGCGGCGGCGAGTTCGGTGTAGACGCGGGTGGCGGTGGCCAGGGCGATCCGCCGCTCGCGGGCGAGCCTCCGATGGGTCGGCAGCCGGGTGCCGGCCGGGAGCGCGCCGGAGCGGATGGCCGCCGCGTACTCGTCGACGATGGCCTTGTAGGAGGGCGGTCGCATGCGGCACCTGCCGTCGTGGGGCGATGAGGGTCCAGGGTGTATCCAGGACAATAACTGGATTGTCCTGGAGGGTTGTTCCTAGCCTCGGTGCCGTCAGCAACCGGGCGGGCGCCGTGGGGGCGCCCGCCACCGCGCGGGCGTCCGCCGGGTTGCGGGCGTCCGCGCCCAGGCGAAACGGAGCACCCGGCATGACCGTCCGCAGCGAGCGGGACCAGCACGTCGTCACCCTGACCATCGACCGGGAGCAGAAGCTCAACGCCCTCGACTACCTGACCATCGACGCGCTGCTCGCCGAACTCGACCGCGTCGACGCCGACGACACCGTCCGAGCGGTCGTGCTGACCGGCGCCGGGCAGCGGGCGTTCAGCGCGGGCGCCGACATCCCGTCGCTGGCCGGGAGCATCGCGGGCGGGCCCGAGCGGGCGCTGCGCGAGGTCGTCCGGCGCGGCCACGCGCTGACCCGGCGGATCGAGGAGTTCCCGAAGCCGATCGTCGTCGCCGTCAACGGCCTCGCCTACGGGGGAGGGTGCGAGCTCACCGAGGCCGCCCCGCTGGCCGTCGCCGCCGAGCACGCGACCTTCGCCAAGCCGGAGATCTCGCTCGGCTTCCCGCCGCCGTTCGGCGGCTCCCAGCGGCTGCCGCGACACGTCGGACGCAAGCGCGCCCTGGAGCTGATCCTGACCGGCGATCCGATCCCGGCCGCCCGCGCCGCCGAGATCGGACTGGTCAACGCCGTCGTCCCGGCCGGCGAACTGCTCGACGCGGCACGGGGCCTGGTCGACCGGATCATCCGGCACGCGCCGACCGCGGTGTCCGCCTGCCTGCGGGCCGTCACCCGCGGCATCAACCTGCCGATCGACGAGGGCCTCGCCGTCGAGGCGGCCTGCTTCGCGGCCACCGTGCCCACGGACGGGGTGCGGGAGGGGCTCCGGCGCTTCCTGGACCGCCCGGCCGCCGGCTGAGACCGGCTCGCGCCCCTGGTGCCGGTGGTTCCGGGCTGGACTCGGCGTTCTTCGGCCAGGACGACGGCAACGCGGGCGGCCGGGCCATCCGATCGGATGACCCGGCAGGCGCGGCTCACGGGCGCGGCTCGCAGTCGCGGCTCACAAGGGGGGTGCTCAGCGCTTATTGGGGGCGTGCGTGCTCACCAGGACACCGGGTAGCGGACGGGGTGCCCGCCGATCCGGCCGGGGAGGAGGCCGATCGCCACCAGGATGCCGGTCGAGAGGACCAGCAGCGGCAGGAACGGCAGGGCGGGCGGGGCCTGGAGCACCACGACCACGGCGCTCGCGACGGCCGGGGCGTGGGAGAGGTGGGTGAGCATCATCGCGCCCAGTGCGAGACCGGCGGCTATCGCGGCTCCCCAGGCGGTGCTGCCGGTGACCGCGAGGGTGGCGTAGCCGGTCAGGGCGGACAGCAGTTGGCCGCCGACGACGTTGCGCGGCTGGGAGATCGGAAGCCCGGGGGCGCCGTGCACCAGGGCGGCGCTGGCCGCCACCGGCGGGATCAGCAGCGGCTGGTGGACCACCATGCCGATTCCGGCCAGCAGGAGCAGGGCGCCGACGGCGAAGACGGAGGCCCGCAGGGCGTGCAACGGGTGTGGCCTGGGGGTGTCTGCGGGCTGTGAGGTGGGCATGCGTGGGCGACTCCGGATGGGTGACGGGGGACCACGGGATGATAGGCGCACTGTCGCTCGAAAGGTGGGATGTTTCGTCTGTTGGACAACCACTGAACACTCCGTGGACGGACAGGTAGGCGGACGGACGGGCGGCTTCGGTGGGGCGGTCAGAGCGACGGGGGCTGTATGAGCGTCGCCGGGAGGTAGCCGGAGGAGAGGCCGAGCTGCCAGCCGTGTGCCTGGACGGCGAGTGCGGCCAGGGCGATCGGGATGACCGGGAGCAGGCTGCGCGGGGCCGCGTCCGGAGCGCTGCTCTCGCGGTGCTGGTCGAGGCGGGCGGCGAGGGCCCGCTCGAAGGTGCTCTGGTCGTCGTCGAGCAGGACGCGCAGCAACTGCTGGTCCGGCGTGAGCCGACCGGCGGCGTCCAGCGCCCGGGCGGCCGCGGTGCGCTCCTCGGCGTCCGGTTTGCGCAGGGGCACGGGGCCGGGGGCGACCCAGGGTGAGACGGCGGTCGGTACGACGTAGAGGTAGGAGCAGAGCGCGTCCAACTCGGCGAGGCTCGCCGGATCGGAGGTCGAGTCCAGGTCCGAGTAGGGCAGGCCCTTGCGGACCGAGGGCCCGTAGTCGTCCTTCAGCAGTGGGCCGAGCATGCGGTGGCGCTCCTGGATCAGGCCGCTGATCACGCACATCGCGAAGGCGTCGACCCAGGTGGCGGCCGTGGGGGCGAAGTCGACGGTGTCGCCGAAGCTGGTCTCTTCGCTGGTCAGCGTCTCGCCGATGAACGGGAAGGGGACCTCGAAGTCGCCGCGGGGGAAGCAGCCGAGGGCCAGCACGCCGAGGGAGCACTCGGCCGCGGTCTCCAGGATGACCCGGGCGGGGTAGCCGCTGAGCGGCCGGCCCCCCAGGGTGAGCGCGCCGATGTGGTCGAGGAGCTCCTCGCCCATCGTCCGGATCTCCTTGATGGCCAGGCGGCCGTAGTGGATCCGGTACCAACTGGCGAGGGCCCGGTCCTCGATGCCCTCCAGGGCCTGGGTGATCCGCTGGGGTGCGACCTGGTGGCGCGTGACGTCGACGTCCACGATCCGATGCCGCCTTTCCTTGATCGTCTGTTGACGGAACGGCACGCTAGCACCGGCCACCGACAGTCGATCACCCGTACGGGGGAGGGGCGGCGGCCCGGCCGCCGCCCCTCGTCCGGGCAGGTCAGAACGCCGAGTTGGCGCACCAGTGCGCGAGCAGTTCCTCGTCCCCGCGCACGTCGAGGCGGGCGGAGGCCAGGTCGAGCCGGCCGTACAGGAGCAGCAGCAGATCGGCGGCGCTCGCGCGGACGGTCGCGTCGGCCTCCGGGCCCGGGCCGTCCGCGTCGAGCCCGAAGCCGTCGGGCCGCAGACGGATCAGCCAGTCGCCGCCCGCGGCGGTGGCGTTGCCGTCGGTGGCGTTGCCGTCGGTGCGGGTGAAGCGGATGGTGCGGTCCGCGCCGCGCAGTTCGGCGATCCCCGGGGCGAAGAAGGCGGCGAAGGGCAGGTTGGTGAGGAATTCGGACACCCCGTCGGCGGCCAGCTCCGGGTCGAGCACCGGGGTGCGCCCGAGGGCGAGTTCCGCGTCGGCGCGGTGCACCAGGGTCTCGAACAGCATCCGCCGTACCCAGAAGCGGGCGTGCTGGTCGGCGCCCCAGGCCCACATCGGGGCGTCGAGGTCGGTCTCCGCGAACGCGGCGCCGGCCTCGGCCGCGGCCTCCGCCAGCCAGGCGGGGTAGCCGTCCGGCCCGGCGGGCAGCCGCAGGTCGACCTCGCGGCTGCGGGGCGGCTGCTGGATCCGCTGCCGGAGCAGGACGGTGAACCAGCGCTGCACGCTGCCGGTGTGGCGGGTGAGGTCGGTCAGTGTCCAGCCGGGGCAGGTGGGCACCGGGGTGGTCGGGTCGGCGTCCTGGAGGGCGGCGACGAGGCGGGCGGTCTCCGCGGCGACGGCGGCGCCGTGGTCGATGGTGGTCATGAGGGTGCTCGCTCGGTGTCGGGGTGGCGGGGCGGGGAGAAACGGTCGGACCAGGGGGAAACGGTCGGACGAGGGGGAAGCGGTCAGGCGAGGGGCTTGTCGACGACGGCCTTGGCGTGGCTGAAGGTGTCGAGGGAGTACTCGCCGTGGTAGCGGCCCATGCCGCTCTCGCCGACGCCGCCGAACGGCAGCTCGGGCATGGCGAGGTGGGAGACCGGCAGTCCGAAGGTGAGCGCGCCGGAGGAGGTCTCCTCGGTCAGCCGCTGCTTGGTGTGCGCGGACTCGGTGAAGGCGTAGAGGGCGAGCGGCTTGTCGCGCTCGTTGATGAAGGCGATCGCCGCGTCGAGGTCGGGCACGGCGACGATGGGCAGGATCGGGCCGAAGATCTCCGCCCGCATCACGGGGGCCTCGGGGGAGACGTCGGCGAGGACGGTCGGGGCGAGGTAGCGGTCGGCGCGGTCGTGGGTGCCGCCGGTGACGGTCCGACCGTCGCCGAGCAGCGCGGTGAGCCGGTCGAAGTGGCGCTCGTTGACGATCCGGCCGTACTCGCCGCCGGCCGCCGGGTCGTCGCCGTACAGCTCCCGGACGGCGTCGGCGAGGTGGGCCTCCAGCGCGGGCGCGCTCTCGCCGATGGCGAGGACGTAGTCGGGGGCGACGCAGGTCTGGCCGGCGTTGAGGAACTTGCCCCGGGCGATCCGCCGGGCGGTGACCGCGAGGTCGACGTCGGGTTCGACCACCACCGGGCTCTTGCCGCCGAGTTCCAGGGTGACCGGGGTCAGGTGCCGGGCGGCGGCCGTCATGACGATCCGGCCGACGGCGCCGTTGCCGGTGTAGAAGATGTGGTCGAAGCGCTGTTCCAGCAGCGCGGTGGTCTCCGGGACGGCGCCCTCGACGACCGCGACGGCCGCCGGGTCGAGGTAGCGCGGGAGCAGCCGGGCGAGCGCGGCGGAGGTCGCGGGGGCGAGCTCGCTGGGCTTGAGGACGGCCGCGTTCCCGGCGGCCAGTGCGCCGACCAGCGGGGACAGGGCGAGCTGGAGCGGGTAGTTCCAGGGCGCGATGATCAGGACCACGCCGAGCGGGTCGCGCACCACGCGGGCCGCGGCGGGCCGGAAGACCTCGGGCACGGCGGCGGGCTTCGGCCGCAGCCACTGCTCCAGGTGGGCGACGGTGTGGTCGAGCTCGTTGAGCGTGAAGCCGATCTCGGTGCGGTAGGCCTCGGCGGTGCTCTTGCCGAGGTCCTCGTGCAGGGCCTGGAGGAACGCCTCGGACTGCTCGGTGAGCAGCGAGCGCAGCGCCGCCAGCTGGGCCTGGCGCCAGGCGAGCGGCTTGGTCCGGCCGGTGTCGAAGGCGGCGCGCAGGCGGGCGACCGTGGCGGCGGCGGTCTCCGGGGCGGTCTCCGGGGCTTCCGGGACGGCTTCCGGCGTGGCGGCGGGGGTGTGGTTCATGAGGGTCTCGCGGTCCTTCCAGCTGGCTTGAGGACGTCGATGGTTTATGACCTCAAGCATTCTTGGACGGTAAACCTCAATGGTTGAGGATGTCAAGCAATGTGCCTATGCTCGACACCGTGCACCAGAACCCCCACCCGGACCCACCGGCCACGCCGATCGAGCTGATGGATCAGCTCGCCCGGGTGGCCGCGGCCTACTACCGCCACTTCGCCTCCGCCGCGGCCGGGCACGGGCTGACCCTGATGCAGGGCAAGACCCTCAGCCTGCTCACCCGGCCGCGCTCCATGCGCGCCCTCGCCGGTCTGCTGTCCTGTGACGCCTCCAACGTCACCGGAATCGTCGACCGGCTGGAGGGCCGCGACCTGGTCCGCCGCGAGCCCGACCCCGCCGACCGCCGGGTCAAGAGCATCGCCCTGACCGACCGGGGCGAGCAGACCGTCCGGCTGATCCGGGCCGACCTGATGTCCGGACTGACCGCGCTGGAACAGCTCTCCGGCCAGGACCGGGCCGCCCTGGGCGCGCTGCTGGACCGGGCGTTCCCCGAGACGGCGGCCCCGCCGGCCTGAGGCCGGGCCGCCGGTCCTAGGGCGTGTCTGACAATTCCCGCCGGGCGCGCGACGCCGGGCATCCCGCCTGGACGCACCGGCGAAACGTCCAAGTACGGCCCAGTACGAGGA